>NZ_SWAW01000001.1:221760-230080 GCF_005096345.1 Guyparkeria sp. SB14A
GTCGGCCTACAGCCCGGCCCTGTTCCACCTGATGACCCACGCCTTCTTCAAGGCGCTGCTGTTCCTGGCGGCCGGCTCGGTGATCATCGCGCTGCACCACGAGCAGGACATGCGCAAGATGGGGGGGGCTGGCCAAGACGCTGCCGATCACCTTCGCCACCTTCTTCATCGGGGCGCTGGCGCTGATCGGCTTCCCGGGCACCTCGGGCTTCTACTCCAAGGAGTCGATCATCTACGCCGTGGCCGCCTCGGAGCTGCCCGGGGCCGAGTTCGCCTACTGGGCGCTGTTCATCGGGGTGTTCGTGACCGCCTTCTACACCTTCCGCATGCTGTTCCTGGTGTTCTTCGGCGAGTCGCGCATGGACAAGCACACCGCCTCGCACGCCAAGGAATCGCCCAAGGTGGTCACCGTGCCGCTGGTGCTGCTGGCCGTGCCGTCGCTGATCGTCGGTTTCCTGGTGATCGAGCCGCTGCTGTTCGGTGCCTACTTCGATGACTCGATCCGCGTGCTGGCGACCCACGGCGCCATGGCGACGCTCGAGGAGCAGTTCAAGGGCGCCTGGGGCATGTTCCTCTACGGCTGGACCACGCCGGTGGTCTGGATGGCGCTGGCCGGTGTCGCCACCGCGGCGATCATGTATCTCGGCATGCCGAAGGTGCTGCCGCCGCTGTTCGCCCGCGTGTTCGCCTGGCCCAAGCGCATCCTCGAGGAAGGCTACGGCTTTGACAGCTTCAACAACACCGTCATCGCCGGCGGCTCGCGGCTCCTGGGTCGCGGGTTGTGGAAGGGCGCCGATCTCGGCGCGATCGACGGCTGGCTGGTCAACGGCTCGGCGAAGGTGGTGGGCAGCATGGCCCGCACCTGGCGCCTGATCCAGACCGGCTACCTCTACCATTACGCGTTCGTCATGATCCTCGGCCTGATCGGGCTGCTGACCTGGATCGTGTTCGTCGGCGCGTAACGCCCATACCGATAACAAGCGAAGGATAACGGTTCGATGCTGACCTCCTGGCCCATACTGAGCCTGCTCGTCTGGTTGCCGATCGCGGCAGGCCTTGCCGTGATGCTGTTCGGCGAACGACGTGCCGCCTCGGCGCGCTGGTTCGCGCTGATCGTCTCCGTCGTGGTCTTCGTGATCAGCCTCGGCCTGATCGTCGGATTCAACACGCAGACCGCCGCGATGCAGTTCGTCGAGCACCTGCCATGGATCCCGGCCTTCGGCATCAACTACGCGCTTGGCGTCGACGGCATCTCGATGCCGCTGATCGTGCTGACCACCTTCACCACCATCCTCGTGGTGGTCGCCGCCTGGGAAGTGATCAAGGACAAGGCGCACCAGTACCTGGCCGCCTTCCTGATCATGGAAGGCATGATGAACGGCACCTTTGCCGCGATGGACGCCATCGTCTTCTACTTCTTCTTCGAAGGCATGCTGATCCCGATGTTCATCATCATCGGCATCTGGGGCGGCCCGCAGCGCGTCTACGCGACCATCAAGTTCTTCCTCTACACCTTCCTCGGCTCGGTGTTCATGCTGGTCGCGCTGATCTACATGTACTTCCAGGCTGGCAGCTTCGCAATCCCGGTGTTCCACGAACTGCCGCTGACGCTGACCGAGCAGATCCTGATCTTCCTGGCGTTCCTGATCGCCTTCGCGGTCAAGATCCCGATGTGGCCGGTGCATACCTGGTTGCCCGATGCCCACGTCGAGGCGCCCACCGGCGGCTCGGTGATCCTGGCGGCGATCATGCTCAAGATCGGCGGCTACGGCTTCCTGCGCTTCTCGTTGCCGATGACGCCGGATGCGGCGGCGACGCTCGATTGGCTGATGATCGCGCTGTCGCTGATCGCGATCGTCTACATCGGCCTGGTCGCCATGGTCCAGTCGGACATGAAGAAGCTGGTCGCCTACTCGTCGATCTCGCACATGGGCTTCGTCACCCTGGGCCTGTTCGTGATCTACATGATCGTCGCCAACCCGGACAACGCCTCGGCCAGTGGCGTGACCCTGGCGCTCGAGGGCGCGATGGTGCAGATGATCTCCCACGGCCTGATCTCCGCGGCGATGTTCCTTTCCATCGGCGTGCTCTACGACCGGCTGCACACCCGCGACATTTCGGCCTACGGTGGGGTGGTCAACACCATGCCGTGGTTCGGGGCGCTGGTGGTGCTGTTCGCTATGGCCAACGTCGGCCTGCCGGGCACCTCGGGCTTCGTCGGCGAATTCATGGTCATCCTCGCCGCCTTCAAGGCCAACTTCTGGATCGCGCTCACCGCGGCCCTGACGCTGATCATCGGCGCGGCCTACACCCTGTGGATGGTCAAGCGCGTGATCTTCGGCGAGGTGAAGAACGAGGGCGTCAAGACGCTCCAGGATCTCAATTTCCGCGAGGCCTGGATTCTGGGCGTGCTCGCGTTCCTGATCGTGCTGATCGGCGTCTGGCCGAACCCGCTGGTCGAGGTCATGCACGCCTCGATCGAGAACCTGGCGCAACAGGCGCTGACCACCAAGTTGTAAGACGTTCCCTATGACACTCGCCTCACTGAACCTGCAACCGGTCCTGCCCGAAATCGTCCTCGCGGCGATGGCCTGTTTGATCCTGCTCGTCGACCCGTTCCTGCCCAAGCGCGGGCCGACGGTCAGCTTCGTGCTCTCGATCCTCACCCTGATCGCGCTGTTCGTGATCACCCTGGTGCAGATGGACGATCATGTGCGCATGAGTTTCGGCGACATGGTGGTCAACGACCCCATGGCCGACGTGATGAAGCTGGTGGTCTACGTGCTGGTGGCCGCGGTGTTCGTCATCTCGCGCACCTATCTGCGCCAGCGCGGCATCGACAAGGGCGAGTACTACATGCTCGGTCTGTTCGGCGTGCTGGGGATGATGATCACCATCTCCTCGAACCACCTGTTGCTGCTCTACCTCGGCCTGGAGCTGATGTCGCTGGCGATGTACGCCATGACCGCGTTCAAGCGCGACGACGGCCGCGCCTCGGAGGCGGCGATGAAGTACTTCGTGCTGGGCGCGCTCGCCTCGGGCATCCTGCTCTACGGCATGTCGTTGCTCTACGGCGTGACCGGCGACCTGACGCTCACCGCGATCGCCGAGTCGGTCGCCAGCGGCGAGGAGTCGATGGCCCTGAAGGCGGCCGTGGTCCTGATCGTGGTCGGTGCCGTGTTCAAGATGGGCATCGCGCCGTTCCACATGTGGCTGCCGGACGTCTACGAAGGCGCGCCGACGGCCGTGACCCTGTACCTCGCCGCCGCGCCCAAGATCGCCGCGCTCGCGCTGGTGCTGCGTCTGCTGGTCGACGGCATGGGGCCGCTGTTCGCCGACTGGCAACCGATGCTGATCGTGGTGGCGATGCTCTCGATGGCCATCGGCAACGTGGTCGCGATCGCGCAGACCAGCTTCAAGCGGATGCTGACCTACTCGACCATCGGTCACGTCGGTTTCATCCTGCTGGGCGTGCTGGCCGGCACCAACGAGGGCTACGCTGCCGCGCTGTTCTACACCATCGCCTACGCGGCGATGACCATCGGCGGCTTCGGCATCATCCTGCTGCTGGCACGCCAGGGATTCGAGGCCGAGAGCCTGGACGACCTCAAGGGGCTGAACGATCGCAGCCCGGTCATGGCGTTCGTCTTCCTGCTGCTGATGTTCTCCATGGCGGGCATCCCGTTCACCTTCGGCTTCTGGGCGAAACTTGCCGTGCTCCAGTCGGTCGTAGGGATCGGGCTGTGGTGGCTGGCGACCTTCGCCGTGGTCACCGCGGTGATCGGTGCGTTCTACTACCTGCGCGCGGTCAAGATGGTGTACTTCGACGCGCCGGAGGACACGAGCCCCATCGAAGCCGATGCCAACGTGCGGGGCGTGCTGGTCCTGTCCGGCGCCTCCATGCTGATTTTCGGCCTGTACCCGACCGGTCTGACCGCGCTGAGTGCCGGCGCCTTCGGCCTGTAAGCCACATTCATTACGCCATCGAAACGAGGCCTGCATGATCGCCGACTGGATTATCGCGAGTTACCTGATCGGCCTGTTCGTCCTGGCGAACTTGCCTTTCGTCAACCAGAGACTGTTCCTGGTGATCCCGGTCGCCGGACCGGGCCAGCAGAAATCGTTCTGGTGGCGAATCGTCGAGTGGCTGCTCTATTTCGTGATCGGCATGGGCATCGGGCTGTACCTCGAGTACTCGATCGGCGGTATCGAGCCCAAGGGCTGGGAATTCTGGGCCGTGGCCGCGTCCATCTTCGCGGTGTTCTCGGTGATCGGATTTATCTGGCAATACCAGCTGCGAAAGCACCTGCAGGTCTGACACCGGCATCGGACGTGCCCAACAAGAAAGGCGAACCGTGATGGTTCGCCTTTTTTCGTGCCCGACGCGTCCTCGCAAGCGGCTTACATCTGTCGCAATAGCCGCTGGGCACCGTCGACATACTTGCCGCGCATAAACAGCAGGCGCCAGCGCCGGCCGCCGACCTGGTCGAACAGGATGGTGGCCCGCACGCCCGCGAGCAGCAGGGCTCGTACGGTCGAGGAGATCGCCATGTCCTCGAGGTGATGCTTCTCGCCGTTGATCACGAACTTCTGCGGCAGGTGGCTAAGTGTGCTGCGGTAGAGGTTGTTGAGATCGGCCATCAGCCCGCTGTCGGCGCCGTGCTCGTCGAAGGCGGGCTTCAACTCCTCGAGTCGCCGGAATAGCGTGCTGCCCATCTCCTGGTCGCGACGAAAGGCCTTGGTGATCGCGAACAGCGTGACCACGTAGCGTGTGAGTTCCAGGTCACGTGGTGCGCGGGAATTACCGGCCAGCAACTCGCTCAGGCGTTTCATGCCGAATCGAACCCCGGACAGCCCGCCGTAGATACTGGCCGTGTCGGGGGCGTCGAAGGCGAACAGCGAGCCGATGCTCGCCTCCAGCGCTTGGCTGTCCGCCACGCGGCCTTCGTAGGCCAGCGTCTGGATCAACTGGACGGCCTGGGTCATGCCGGCCATGGCGATCAATTGGTCGTCGGTGTCTTGTGGCATGGTCCCGTATCGGTTGGTTTGATGATCAGTCCCGGGGCAGGGCGCGGGTGATCACCGCTCCCCCCAGGCAGATGTCGCCATCATAGAACACGACCGATTGGCCGGGGGTGATGGCGCGTTGCGGCTCCTCGAAGGAGGCGATCAGGCGATCGCCCGTCTGCTCGATGCGGACCGCCTGGTCGGGTTGGCGGTAGCGGATCTTGGCGGTCAGCGGCCGGTCGGTCGGTGGCGGCTCGATCCAGTGGATCTGCTCGGCCTCGAGCCGGTCGGCGAACAGGGCCGGGTGGTTCTTGCCCTGGGCGACCCGCAGCGTGTTGGACTCGAGATCCTTGCCCACCACGTACCACGGCGCATCGCCATGGGCCTTCGTGCCGCCGATACCCAACCCCTGACGCTGGCCGATGGTGTGGTACATCAGGCCCTGGTGGGTGCCGAGCCGTTCGCCCTCGAGGGTCTCGATCGGCCCCGGCTGGGCGGGCAGGTAGGTCTTGAGGAAATCGGCGAAGCGGCGCTCGCCGATGAAACAGATGCCGGTCGAATCCTTCTTGTCGGCGGTGATCAGGTCGTGGGCCGCGGCAATCTCGCGCACGCGCGGCTTTTCCAGCTCGCCGACCGGGAAGTACGCCGAACCGACCTGGTCGCGGGAGAGCGCGTGCAGGAAATAGCTCTGGTCCTTGTTCGCGTCCACGCCGCGTGCCAGGTGCACGCCGGTCGCGTCGTCGAGCCGTCGCGCGTAGTGACCGGTGGCGATCGCATCGGCCCCCAGTGCCCGGGCGTGGTCGAGAAAGGCGCGGAACTTGATCTCGCGATTGCAGAGGATGTCCGGGTTGGGCGTGCGTCCGGCCTGGTACTCGTGCAGGAAGTGCTCGAACACGCGGTCCCAGTACTCGCCGGCGAAGTTGACGTAGTGGAAATCGATCCCGAGCTTGTCCGCCACGGCCATGGCATCGAGCATGTCCTCCTTGGCCGCGCAGTACTCGTCATCGTCGTCGCCTTCCCAGTTCTTCATGAACAGGCCCTCGACGCGGTAGCCGGCCTCCTTCAACAGCAGGGCGGCCACCGAGGAGTCCACGCCGCCGGACAGGCCCACCATGATGCGCGGGGCGTCCGCCGGGGCGGGGGGGATGAGGTCGTTGATGGTCGAGTCGGTCATCGGATCGAGTGCAGCAGGTCGAGGGGATAGCAGTACCCCTGTTCGAAATCGCGGATCGCGGCGGTGACGAAGGGTGAGCGATGCGGGATCTCGGCGTTCTCCAGCGTTGCGCGGTCCATGAAGCGCGCGGCGATGATCCCGCTATCCAACGGCTGGTCATCGGGCTCGTCGTCGATCTCGCCGATGATCGCCACCCGCAGTACCCGCCGCCCCTGGCCGGGGTTGTCGTGGTAGATCCCGAGCAGCCCGGTCGGCTCGAAGCCAAAACGGGTCTCCTCGCGCACCTCCCGGATCACCGCGTCGAGCAACGTCTCGCCCGGCTCGACGTGTCCGGCTGGCTGGTTGAGGTAGCGCTGGCCACGGATGCGTTCCTCCACGAGCAGGTACGCATCGCCCCGGCGGGCAATGCCGGCAACGGTCAGGGAGACGAGCGGTCGATCGGAAGATGGCATGAGATCAGTATATCGTCCGGTACAAGTCAGAGGTCCTGCTGACGTCGCGCCTTCCACTCGTAGAGCAGGTCGAGCGCGGCGCGGGGGGAGAGCTCGTCCGGGTCGAGAGTGTCGATCGCCTCGAGCAACGGGTCGGTTTCGGTCTCGACGGGGTCGGCGACCGGCTCGGCGGCGAACAGATCCATCTGCGGGACCTCGCCGCCGGTATGCGACTGCCATTCGAGTTTCTCCAGCAGGCCGCGCGCCCGGCGAATGGTGGGGCGCGGCAGGCCGGCCAGACGCGCCACGTCGATGCCGTAGCTCTGGTTGGCGGGACCATCCTTCACGCCATGCAGGAACACCAGCTCGCCGTTGTGCGTGATCGCCTCGAGGTGGACGTTCACCAGCGTCTCGAACTGTTCGGCAAGCGTGGTCAGCTCGAAGTAGTGGGTGGCGAACAGCGTCATCGCACGGTTCTTCTGCAACAGGTGCTCGGCGACCGCCCAGGCCAGCGCCAGGCCGTCGAAGGTCGAGGTGCCGCGGCCGATCTCGTCGATCAGCACCAGCGATCGCTCGGTGGCGTGGTGCAGGATCTCGGCGGTCTCGGTCATCTCCACCATGAAGGTCGAGCGTCCCGAGGCGAGATCGTCGGAGGCGCCGATGCGGGTGAAGATGCGGTCGATCGGCCCGATCTCGACGTCCTCGGCCGGCACGTGCGCCCCGGCGTGGGCCAGCAGCACGATCAGCGCCGTCTGGCGCATGTAGGTCGACTTGCCGCCCATGTTGGGGCCGGTGATCAGCAGCATGCGCCGGTCGGGGGCCAGCTCGGCGTCGTTGGGCACGAAGACCGCCTCGCTGTTGGCCTCGACCACCGGGTGGCGGCCCTGGCGGATATCCACCCCGAGCGCGTTACGAAAGCGCGGGGCGGTCCAGTCGTGGCGCTCGGCGACATCGGCCAGCGCGGCCAGGGTGTCGAGGTCCGCGAGGGCATCGGCCCGCCGGCGCAGCTCGCTCTGGTGGCCGGCCAAGGTGATCAGCAATGCCTCGAAGCACTCGCGTTCGCGGGCGAGCGACTTGTCGCGGGCGGTGAGCACTTCCTGCTCGAAGGTCTTCAGGGTGTCGTTGGTGTAGCGCTCGACGGACTTGAGCGTCTGGCGACGGGTGAAGGTCTCCGGCATGCGCGCCGACTGGCTGCGCGGCACCTCGAAGTAGTAACCGTGGACGCGGTTGTAGGCCAGTTTCAGGTTCTCGATGCCCGACTGTCGCCGTGCATCCTCCTCCATGGCGGTGAGCGTGGTGTCGGCGCGCTCGGACAGGCCCCGCAAGCGGTCGAGCTCCTCGTCGAAGCCGCTCGCGATCACCCCGCCGTCGCGCAGCCAGACCGAGGGCTTCTCGGCGATCGCCGCATCCAGCAGTTCACGCACCTCGGGCAGGTCGGCCAGTGCGTCGTTCAGCGTGGCGAGCAGCGGTTGGTCGCAGGTGGCCAGGGTGGCGGTCAGCGCGGGCAGCTGGTGCAGCGAGTCGCGCAGGGCGGCGAGGTCGCGCGGCCGTGCCGCGCCCAGCACGATGCGCGTGGTGATGCGCTCGATGTCGTTGACCTGCCGCAGGGCGTCGAACAGGACGGCCGGCAGGTCGCGTTCGCGTAGCTCGCCGATCGCCTGGTGACGGGCGGCCAGCCGCTCGTGGTCGCGCAGCGGGCGGGCCAGCC
>NZ_SWAW01000020.1:0-35689 GCF_005096345.1 Guyparkeria sp. SB14A
GAACGTGCTCAGCACTTACCCAGATGGCTGCATGACTACAATTGGCACCGGCAACATGGCAGCCTTGACCATAAACCGCCCATCAGCGTCCTTGGGTTACCCGAGGACAACCTCATGAGACTCCACACCTAGCCGGCGTGCCAGCCTCGGCGCTCGCATGAACCGGCCCGGGCATCCCATCATCCGGGGTTGCCGGACCAAGTAAGAACCGCGACACCGTCGCCAGCACTTCCTCGCCGAACGGGAACACGTTCGACAGGCTGATCACCAGCCCGGCATGACGCAGGTTATCCACGCGCAACAACTCCACCGGCACGCCGGACTGTTCCAGCCGGCGGGCGAGGCGCTCGGTGTTGCGCGGATCGACCACCGGATCGTCCGCGCTCACCACCAGCAGCGTCGGCGGCACGTCGGCATCGACCCAGTTGACCGGCTGGCTGGATGCCAACGGGTCGGCCGGCTCGAAGATGCGCTCGAGCGTGGCGTCGTTCAACGGCAGGAAATCGTAGGGGCCGGCAAGTCCCGCCCAGCTGGCAATCCAGTCGCGCCCGCCACCCACGGACTCGAGATAGCGTGCATCGGTGACCAGCATCGCGGCGTTGTACGCGCCGGCCGAATGCCCCAACAGCGATAGCCGTGCGGGATCGCCGCCGTACGCCGTGGCCTGCTCGCGGGCCCAGGCCACCGCGCGGGCCGAGTCGCACAGGAACGCCGGGTAGCGCACCTCCGGGTAGACGCGGTAGTCCGGAATCATCACCACCAGTCCGCGACTCGCCAGTGTCCGCCCCAGGAACCCGTAGGTGGAACGATCGCCCGACTGCCAGCTACCGCCCCAGAAAAACACCACCACGGGCGCGTCGGTCGCATCGACGGGGCGGTAGACGTCCAGCGACAACTCGCGCTCGGCATCGAAGACCACGTCACGGGTCACGGCCACCGATTCGCTCGGTGCGAGTGACTCGAGGACCCGCGCCCCCGAACAGGCAGTCAGGTTCAGCAGGGTCACACTCGCCGCGGTGATCGCGGTCAGGATTCGTTTCACGCGTTTGCTCCGTGGTCATCGCGCAGGGCCACGGAGTGTAGACCGACTCAGCGCGCGCGGGATGACCGGATGCGTGCCCGTTCGCGCAATTCATGCGCCGCGGCGACCAGGTTGCGCAATCCGGCGCGCACCTCCTCCCAGCCGCGCGTCTTGAGCCCGCAGTCGGGGTTCACCCACAATCGGTCGGCCGGCACCTTGTCCAGCGCCAGTTCCAGCCGGTCGACCATCTCCGCCACGCTCGGGATCAGCGGCGAGTGGATGTCCCAGACGCCCGGGCCAATCTCGTTGGGATACTCGAACTCGGCGAAGGCATCCAGCAACTTCATGTTCGAGCGGGTCGTCTCGATGGTGATCACGTCGGCATCCAGCGCGGCGATGGCCGCGATGATGTCGTTGAACTCGCTGTAGCACATGTGGGTGTGGATCTGGACGTCGGTCGGTGCCAACGCGGTCGCAAACCGGAAGGCGCGCACGGCCCAGTCGAGATAGCCATCCCAGCCGGCGCGGCGCAGGGGCAATCCCTCGCGGAAGGCCGGCTCGTCCACCTGGATCGCGGCGATACCGGCGGCACACAGGTCGGCGACCTCCTCGCGCAGCACCGCGGCAAGCTGGTAGGCGACCGCTTCACGGGACAGGTCATCGCGCACGAACGACCAGGAGAGCATCGTGACCGGGCCGGTGAGCATGCCCTTGACCGGCCGATCGGTGAGCGACTGGGCATAGCGACTCCACTCGACGGTCAGCGGACGAGCACGCGCCACGTCACCCCAGATGATCGGCGGCTTAACGCAGCGAGATCCGTAGGACTGCACCCAGCCGGCACGAGTGAAGGCGAATCCATCCAGTTGCTGACCGAAGTACTCGACCATGTCGTTGCGCTCGGGCTCGCCGTGCACCAGGACGTCGAGACCCAGGGCTTCCTGCTCGGCGATGGTGTCGGCGATCGAGGCACGCATCGCCCGTTCGTAGGCGTTCGTGTCGATTTCCCCGCGCCGATGGGCCCGGCGCGTCGCCCGGATCTCGTCGGTCTGCGGGAACGAGCCGATGGTCGTGGTGGGAAACGCCGGGAGCCTCAACCGGGCCTGCTGGGCCCTGGCCCGATCGGGGTAGGCGTGACGGCGGACGGGTTCACGGTCGAGCGATCGACTCAACCGCTCGCGGCGGGCGTCATCCCGTCGTCCCGGCAACGCGGCCAGACGCTGGCGGGCGGCCGTGGCCGCCTCGATCTCAGGGGCAATGGCGTCGCGCCCCTCGGCCAGCCCCCGCGCCAGCAATTGCAGTTCAACCAGTTTCTGACGCGCAAAGCTCAAATTCTCGACCAAGGCTGGCGGCAGCGCCGTGTCAGCCTGGGACTCCTCGCCCGCGTCGAGGGGCAGGTGCAACAGCGAACAGCTCGGCGCCAGCCACAGGCGGTCTCCCAAGCGTCGATGCAGCGGCTCGAGTCGATCAAGCAGCGCGGCCAGGTCGGCACGCCAGATCGAGCGACCGTCCAGCACCCCCGCCGAGAGCACCTTGAACGCCGGCAGACGATCGGCAATCGCGTCGAGCTCGCCACCGGACGAGGCATCGACGTGAAGGCCGTCGATCGGCAGGCCGGCCAACAGGGACAATCGCCCGTCGATCGGCGCAAAGTAGCTTGCCAGCATCAGGCGGAGTCCCGGTGTCTTCACGCGGTGATAAACCGGCTCGAACGCGGCCAGCCAGTCGGCCGGCAGATCCAGCCCGAGGATCGGCTCGTCCAGTTGCACCCACTCGGCGCCCAGGGCCGCGATCTCGCTCAACAGCGCGGCGTAGGCATGGGCGAGTTCCGGCGCCCGGGCCAGGCGCTCCTCCCGGCTGGCACCCCCGCTCAACCACAGGAAGGTCAGCGGCCCGATCAGTACCGGCTTGCTGGACGGATCGTCGGCGAGCGACTCCTTGATCTCGTCGAGCAGGCGCCCGGCATCGAGCCGGAATGGGCGTGCCGCGTCCAGCTCGGGCACCAGGTAGTGATAGTTGGTATCGAACCACTTGGTCATCGCCAGCGGCGCGAGGCTGCCCTGCTCTCCTTGTTGCCCACGCGCCAGGGAAAACAGCGAGTCGAGGTCATTGGGCCGGTCGCCGAACCGTTGCGGTGCCTGGCCGAACAACAGGCACAGGTCGGCCATGCCGTCGTAGAACGTGAAATCGCCGCAGGCCGGACGCGTGATACCGGCCTCACGGTGCCATCGGCGGGAATCGTCGCGCACCTGGCGGGCGGTCTCGTGCAGGGCGACCCGATCGGACGTCCCGCGCCAATGGTCCTCGAGGGCCCACTTGAGGGCACGATTCTGACCGATGCGGGGGAAGCCGAGGGTGTGGGTGACGAGCTTGTTGGTGAAGGGCGTATGGGTGACGGGCGGGATGGTCGCGGCGGTCATGTCGGTGACTCTCGATAATGGATGTGGATTCACCCTATCGAAAGACAACATGCATTTCGTCGCGCCTTATTCTCTTTTTACATGATTTTCATTCATGACTGGTGGAGTCGGATGCCGCGACCAGGTCACGATGGAAGACCACGGTGTCGTCACGCTTCTCCTTGGCGCGGTACATGGCCGCGTCGGCGCGCCGCATCAGGCCATCGAGCGTGTCGGCATCGTCCGGGAACCGGGCAAAACCGATCGATGCCTGCACGTGGATCAGCTGCGCGGTGCCACCGAGCATCATCGGCTCCCGCAGCGCCTCGAGCAGTGCGTCACCCAGGCGGACCATGTCCGCGTCGTTGCGCACCCCGTAGAAGGCGACCACGAACTCGT
Organism: Guyparkeria sp. SB14A; assembly: GCF_005096345.1. NCBI lineage: Bacteria > Pseudomonadati > Pseudomonadota > Gammaproteobacteria > Chromatiales > Thioalkalibacteraceae > Guyparkeria > Guyparkeria sp. SB14A. The sequence goes on from NZ_SWAW01000020.1 coordinate 3,820, forward strand.
CGCCGCCCAGTCGCGCCACGATGTCCTCGCGACGACCCACACCGGAGAGGCGCCGTGACACCTCGCGCAGCACCTCGTCGCCGACGTGGTGCCCCAGGGTGTCGTTGATCGGCTTGAAGCCGTTGAGATCGACGAACGCCAACGCGATGCCCGTACCCTCGCGGATGGCATGCAACCGGGCCTGTTCGAAGCGTTCCTCGAGCCCGGAGCGGTTGAGCGTGTCGGTAAGCGGGTCGTGCAGGGCGCGATGGTGCATGGCCTGCATGCGGCGATGGCGAACGGTGACGTCGCTGATCACGGCGACGTAGCGGCTCACCCGGCGACGATCGTCACGGATCAGGTCGACCGACCAGCCCAGCACGCGCTCGCGACCGTCCGGCAGCCGACAGGCCAGCTCCTCGGTCCAGCGCCCGCGCTGGCGCAGGCCGCGGACACAGGCCTCGAGTCGTCGACGGCTGTGATCCAGTACCTCGGGGGTGGTCAGGCGCGCCCCGACCAGTTCCTTGGACGACTGCCCCACCAGCCGCTCGAAGGCCGGGTTGACGGCCAGCACGTGCCGGAAACGGTCGAGGATGACGATGGCGTCCCCCGCCCCCTCGAACACGGCCGTGGCCAGCCCCTCGAGCTGCTCGAACGCCTGCCGGTCGGAGAGATCGGTGAGCGTGCCGACCAGGCCGGACTGCCCTTGCGCCGCGGTGGCAACCGGTTCGACGCGCACCTCGGCGGGCACTTCCGTGCCGTCGTTGCGCACCAGCCTCGTGGTCAACACGACGCGCTCGAGGCGCGATTGACCGGTGCCGGCGCGGCCACGCCCCCGCATGCGCTCGGCCGCCTCGCGGATGCGTCGCCGTTCCTCCTCGGGAAAGAGGTTGAGCCAGGACGCCCCGATGACGCCCTGTTCGGAACGTCCCACCATCCGCTCGTAGGCCGGGCTGACGTACACCAATTGTCCGCGGCGATCGGTGCGAAACACCACGTCGCTCACGTTGGAGGTCACGTCACGCAACAGTCGCTCGGAATCGACCAGAGAACGCTGCTGTGCCTGCCAGCGCACGGCCAGCCAGATCACCAGCAGGCCGACCAGCACGGCGAGCAGCTCGGCGGCGCGCGTCAACCACGTGACCATCGCGGGCGGCTGGCTGGGCTGCATGGCCAGTTGCCAGCGCCCGTCCAGGGCGATCACGGGGGTGGTCAGGACATCGCCTTCGGCGAACAGCTCCGGTTGGCCCAGGAAGACCGCCCCGTCCGCCCCGAGGCCATCCATGCCGCGCACGGCCAGGCTGCCCTCGTTCAGTCGGTCGCTCACCCCGGCACTCTCGAACAGCCGCATGACGTCGATGGGCGTGGATACCACGCCCCAGTACTCTTCGGCCCCGTCACCGTCGGTGTCGAAGAAGACCGGCACCCGGTGGATGACCGCGTAACCGCCCTGCACCAGCTCGTAGGGCCCGCCCAGCACGGGTTCACCCGTCTGCATCGCGCGGCGCAACGACGTCCCCTGAATCGGATGAGCGGCGAGATCCACGCCGATTGCCGCCTCGTTGCCCTCGAGCGGAATGCTGATCTGGATGACGTTGTCCGGGGCGATCGCGATCGACCGGATTACCGGCGTGCGTTCGAGCATCCGGTCGGCGACGGAGCGCAGGCTGTCGACGTCGAGCCCGTGGTTGACCTCGATCATCGCCCCAACACCGTCGGACACATTCGAGGCCTGGTTGAGCTGGGATTCGATGCGCGTGCGGATCTGGGCCAGGTCATCCAGATCGGCCTGCAGGACCGCCGTGGTCAATTGCCGTTCGACCACCCACGTGGAGGCCAGCAGCACGCCACTGACCACCAGGCCGGCGACCAACGACGGAAGCATGCGCTTGAGACGGGCATAGCGAGGCCGCGAGCCGCCACGAAACGGCCCCGGCATATCCTGGTTTTCGGCCCGCCGGCCGGTGTGGAGACTGCCCACCACCGATCTCTCCTTTGATGCGGATTACCCGATAAAACCAGTCTAGCTTAGAGCGCGGTCCGTACGGCTAGTCAGCCTAGGCAAATGCTGGCTCTTTTCCGGATTCGACAAACGAAAAGGCCGGTGCCTTGCGGCACCGGCCTTCCTCAATTCGGGTTCCCGGGTGGTCCGGACTCGACCACCGAGCGTTCAAGCGGCGTTAGCTGTGCTGATGTTGGTGCTGTCGCTCTTCCTGGGCGTGCTTGGCCTCGCCCGACTTCTTCCACAGCATCCAGAAGGCGTACAGAGGCATGCCGATGATGCCGATCATGGCGAGGATGCTGACCAGTACGATTTGCAGTTCGATGTCCATCACAATCAACCTCCGATTGTTTGATCGCATGACCGCCTTGGTCAGGCCAGGTCATGGGTCTGAATCTAGACCCTGCTTATGGACCTATCAACCCAGCGCATCACTGCAGTATTCGCCGGAGTGAGCGATCGATCGGCAAACAGCGTCAGCGCAGGCGTTGGCCCGGCGAATCGGCCAGAAATTAGGCAAGGGACTCGCCCAGGAACGCCGCCCCGCGTACCCCGCTCGAATCACCGAAACGTGGCGGCACCAGACGCGTGCTGATCGGGTCGGAGAAGACGAACTCGTCCCACTGCGCCGGGACGTTCTGGTAGAGCCGGTCGACGTTCGACATCCCGCCGCCGAGCACAATCACGTCAGGATCGAACAGGTTGATGACGTGCGCCAGCGCGCGTGCCAAGCGCCGCTCGTAGCGGAGGAGGCTCGCGTTGGCCACCTCGTCGCCGTCCAGCGCACGGGCCACGATGGCCTCGCCGGTTAGCGACTCGCCGCTGCGCTCGGCGTGATCGCGCTCGAATGCCGGCCCGGAGAGCCATTGCTCGATGCACCCGTTGAGGCCACACCAGCATGCCGGGCCGGGCGACTCGTCACCCTCCGCCCAGGGCAACGGGTTGTGCCCCCACTCGCCGGCGATCGCGTTACGCCCGACCAGCACCCGGCCATCGATCACCAGCCCGCCGCCCACGCCGGTACCGAGGATCACGCCGAACACCGAATCGGCACCCGCCGCGGCCCCGTCATCCGCCGATTCGGACAGCGCGAGGCAGTTGGCGTCATTGGCCATCAGCACCTCGCGCCCCAGGCGGGCCTCGAGATCCGCCTTGAGCGGTCGGTCGTTGAGTACCACGGAGTTGGCGTTCTTGATCAGGCCGGTACGCGGCGAAATCGTGCCGGGGGTGCCCACCCCGATGCCGTCGGCCCGACCGCACTCGCGCTCGGCGCGTTCGATCAGCGCAGCCATGCTCTCGACCGTCCCGGCGTAGTCACCCTTGGGCGTGGGTTCGCGCTCCCGCCAGCGGATGTGGTTGTCGGGGTCCAGTACCGCCACCTCGATCTTGGTGCCCCCCAGGTCGACGCCCAGTCGATTGCTCATCGCCTTATTCCCCTGCTCGAAAAGACAACGGCCCGGCCGCGATCCGTTCACGTGCCGGGCCGATGGTCGCCCGGCACCCCGCGGGTGCCAGGCAGTCGGTAGTTCTTTCGTCAGAGCGCGCCGAGGGCGGCCTGGTAGTTCGGCTCGTCGGCGATCTCGCCGACCTGCTCGACGTGGCGCACCGTGTTGTCGGCATCCAGCACCACGACGGTACGGGCGGCCAATCCGGCCAGCGGGCCGTCGGCGATGCGCACGCCGTAATCGTCGAGGAACTCCGGATGACGGAAAGCGGACAGGGTGACCACATCATCGAGCCCCTCGGCGCCACAGAAGCGACCCTGCGCGAACGGCAGGTCCATCGAGATGCACAGCACGACCGTGTCGTTGAGTTCGCCGGCGCGGCGATTGAACTCGCGCACCGACTGGGCGCAGGTGCCGGTATCCAGGCTCGGGAAGATGTTGAGCACCTTCTTCTTGCCGGCAAATGCCTCCAGCCCCTTGTCGGAAAGATCGCTCGCGGTCAGCGAGAACGCGGGCGCCTTGTCACCCACGGACGGCAGCGCGCCGGCAACGTTGACGGGCGAGCCCTTGAATGTGACCTGGGACATGGATTGCCTCCTTTCTCTTGGGCCAGTCGAACTGGCTGAAATGATTGTCGAAATGGGTCGAAATGGCGGTGGCCTCGCAGGGCGCCGCCAGTGCGTATCAGTTACGCAGCGTCGCGATCAGCCGCTTGGGTTTCAAGAGTAGATCAAGGGCGCTGTTGATGTCGGGGCAGATCACGTCGCAGGCATCCAGCGCGTGGCGTGACAGCCCTTCCGGTTGCATCACGCCGACACCCAGCACGGCCTCGGCCAGCATCAGGGCATCGTTGCGCCCGTTGCCGATGGTGACGCATTCACGCGCCGAGAGCGTGCGCACGTAGCGCTGCTTGGCCTCGTCCTGCAGGTGGTCGGACAAGGTCGAGAGCGTCACCGGCAGGTCCGCCAGTCGCCCCTCGACGTCACCGTAGGTATCGGCGGTGATGACGTGGACGTCCAGGTGCTTGGACAGCTCGTGCAGGCGCTCGCCCACGCCTTCGACCAGGGCGCCGTCGAGCGCGAGCGTGCCGTTGTAGTCGAGCACCAGGTGCGACAGGTGCAGGACGCCCCGACTGGGGATGGTGATTTCGAGCATGGTTTACTCCTCGATGACGATTTCGGGTCCGGCCTGTTGCTCCGAACGCACGGCACGCCCAAGGCCCGCGGCAAGCCGTCGCGCGGCCTGACGGTAGGTGCCGGCCAGCGCGCCGGACGGGTCCTTGGCGACCGTCGGGGTGCCGGCATCCAGGTCCTCGCGGATCCGCAGATCCAGGGGCAGGCGGCCCAGCAAGTCGGTGCCGTACTGACTGGCGATCGATTCGCCGCCGCCCTCGCCGAAGATCGCCTCGACGTGACCGCAGTTCGAGCAGACGTGGGTCGCCATGTTCTCGATCACGCCCAGGATCGGCACGTTCACCTTGTTGAACATGGTGATCGCCTTGCGCGCGTCCAGGGTGGCGATTTCCTGCGGGGTGGTGACGATCACGCTGCCGGCCACCGGCACCTTCTGCGCCAGCGTCAGCTGCACGTCGCCGGTACCCGGCGGCATGTCGACGATCAGGTAATCCAGGCCGTCCCAGCGGGTGTCGTTGAGCAACTGCATCAGGGCCGAGGTGACCATCGGGCCACGCCACACCATCGCCGATTCCTCGTCGACCAGGTATCCGATCGACATGGTCTGCAGGCCATGGGCCTCGACCGGGGCCATCGACTTGTCGTCGACCTGGCGCGGCTTCTCGTGACTACCCAGCATGCGCGGCTGGCTCGGGCCGTAGATGTCGGCATCCAGCAGCCCCACCTTCGCGCCATCGGCCGCTAGGGCCAGGGCGAGGTTGATGCTAGTGCTGGACTTGCCCACGCCACCCTTGCCCGAGGCCACCGCGATGATGTTCTTCACGCCCGGCAGGGGCTTGCCATGCAGGGCCGAGCCCTCGGGGGCAACAAAGGCCACCGTGACGGCGGGGGCAAGCGAGGCATCAACGCCGGCGACTGCCTCGCGAACCCGACTGGTCAGCTCGGCCTCCCAGTCCCCCGGCGGGTAGTCGAGCACGATATCGATCTGGCATGACTTGTCGCCGCATTCGACACGCTCGACCGCCCCCGACTCGGCCAGCGTCTGGTCGTTGTTGGGATCGTGAATCGCCTCGACCGCTCGCTGGATCTCGGCAGTTCGTTCGTCGTTGGCGTTGCGCTTCTTGCCGAACAGGCCCATCAATCTCGTCACTCCGCTATTGGCTTAGCCCCCTAGGGTAGCAAAATCGGACCAATCCGGTCTGGTTATGCCAACCGTTTTTCGGCCTCGAGCACCGTCTGCTGCATGGGCAGGAGACTGTCAGGGTTGAGCGACAGGCTCGAGATGCCCTGCTCGACCAGCCACTCGCTGATCTCGGGGAAATCCGAGGGCGCCTGACCGCAGATCCCGATGTACTTGCCCTGCTCGCGGCAGGCGGCGATCGCCATGGCCATGAGCTTCAAGACCGCCGGGTTGCGCTCGTCGAGCCCCTCGATCAGCGAGGAGTCGCGATCGACCCCCAATGTCAGCTGAGTGAGATCGTTCGAGCCGATGGAAAAGCCATCGACGTGCTCGAGGAATTCCTCGGCGAGCAGTGCATTGGCCGGGATCTCGCACATCAGGTAGACATTGAGGTCGTGCCGGCCGCGCTCCAACCCCGCCTTGGCCATCAGGGCCAGCACCCGGTCGACCTCCTCGACGCTGCGTACGAAGGGCAACATCACCTGGGCATTGGTCAGGCCCATCCCCTCGCGCACGCGCCGCAGGGCCTCGCACTCGAGCAGGAACGCCTCGGCGAACGACTCGGCGTAGTAACGCGACGCCCCGCGAAAGCCGAGCATCGGGTTTTCCTCGTGGGGCTCGAACCCCGCCCCGCCGACCATCGCGGCGTACTCGTTCGACTTGAAGTCCGACAGGCGCACGATCACCGGCCGCGGGTGGAAGGCCGCCGCGATCGTGCCCACGCCCTCGGCGAGCTTCTGGATGTAGAACTCGCGTCGATCGGCGAAACCCACGGTGTGCCGATCGATCTCGGCCTGTGTCTTGGCATCCAGCTGGTCATATTCGAGCAACGCCCGCGGGTGAATGCCGATGCGGTTGTTGATGATGAATTCCAGTCGCGCCAGGCCCACGCCCGCCGCCGGCAGCGAGGCCAGCCGGAAGGCCTGCTCGGGATCGCCGAGATTGATCATCAAGTCGGTGCGCGTGGTCTCGGTCCCCGACAGGTCGAGCCGCTCGACCGTGAACGGCAGCACGCCGCGATAGACATGCCCGGTGCTGCCCTCGGCGCAGGAGACGGTCACCTCCTCGCCGTCGGGCACCCGCTCGGTGGCATCGCCGCAGCCGACGATCGCCGGAATGCCCAGCTCGCGGGCGATGATCGCGGCGTGACAGGTCCGTCCACCCCGGTTGGTGACGATCGCCCCGGCGCGCTTCATGATCGGCTCCCAGTCGGGGTCGGTCATGTCCGTGATCAGGATCTCGCCGTCGTCGAGCTTCGCCATTTCGGCCGAAGACTCGATCGTCCGGGCGCGCCCGGCGGCAATGCGCTCGCCGACGCTCTTGCCTTCGACCAGCACCTCGCCCCGCTCTTCCAGCCGGTAGGTGGCGTGGGTGGCGGCCTCGCGCTGCGAGTGGACCGTCTCGGGACGGGCCTGGAGGATGAACAGCTCACCACTGTCGCCGTCCTTGGCCCACTCGATGTCCATCGGGCGGAATTCGCCGGCCTGCTCGCTGTAGTGGCGCTCGATCTCCACGGCAAAGCGGGCCAGCGTCAGCACCTCCTCGTCGGTGATCGCAAAACGCTGGCGCTCCTCGACCGGCACGTCGACGTTGCGGGTCGAGGCACCGTGGCGGGCATCCTCGGTGTAGATCATGCGGATCGCCTTCACGCCCAGCTGGCGCGAGACGATCGGGCACAAGCCTTCCTCGAGCTTTGGCTTGTAGACGTAGAACTCGTCCGGGTTGACCGCCCCCTGCACCACGTTCTCGCCCAGCCCGTAGGCCGCGGTGATGAACACGGCGTCCCGGAAGCCCGACTCGGTGTCGATGGTGAACATCACCCCCGAGGCGGCCTTGTCCGAGCGCACCATCTTCTGCACCCCGGCCGAGAGGGCCACCGCCATGTGATCGAATCCCTGGTGCACCCGGTAGGAGATCGCCCGGTCGGTGAACAGCGAGGCGAACACGTGGCGGATGCTGTCGATTAGGGCCTGTTCGCCGGCGATGTTGAGATAGCTTTCCTGCTGGCCGGCGAACGAGGCGGTAGGCAGGTCCTCGGCGGTGGCCGAACTGCGCACGGCCACGTCCGTGTTCTCGCCGTACTCCTGGCCCAGTTCCCGGTAGGCCGCGACGATCTCCTCGGCAAGGTCCGCCGGCACCTCACCCTCGGCAATCCAGCCGCGGATCTGCCGTCCGGCCTTTTCCAGCGCGGTGACGTCGTTGGTATCGAGCGAACCGAGTACCTCGCCGATCCGGTCGGTCAGATCGTTGTGCTCGAGGTAATGGCGATAGGCCTCCGCGGTCGTCGCGAACCCGTCGGGCACCCGCACGCCACGCTCAGAAAGCTGGGCGACCATCTCGCCCAGGGAGGCGTTCTTGCCCCCCACCGTGGCCACGTCGTTCATGCCCAGTTCGGAAAATCGCCGCACAAAGCGCATTACTGCCTCTCCCTTGATCAATCCCGGCCGCCCCGAATCGCCTGACCCGATCGCCTGGCCATGGCCCGGACAATGGCCCTGGTGCCCAGGGCCTTGTGTCCATGACCTTGGGTCGAGCTTAGCACCGGCCGAGGTGTCGTTGCGGGAACCTTTTTGACAATATTCGATCGGACGAATGTATACTCGACCACCCCCTCACTGGAGAGACCCATGCAACGACTCACCGCCCTCCTCGCCGGCACGCTGGCCCTGCTGACCACCGCCCTCGGCCATGCCGATGGCGAGACCACCTACCAGCCGACGGCCGAGCCGGTCACCGACTCGGTGTACGCGATCATCGGGCCGACCGATGCCCGCACCTACGAAAATCACGGCATGAACGCCAACTACGGGGTGATCGTGACCGACGAGGGCGTGATCCTGATCGACTCCGGCCCGGGTGCCTTCAGCGGCCCGTACATCGAGCGAGCCGTCGCCAAGGTCAGCGACCAGCCGATCCGCTGGGTGGTCAATATCGGCGTGCAGGACCATCGCTGGCTGGGTAACGATTACTTCCAGCAACAGGGTGCCGAGGTCATCGCCCTCGAGCAGACCGTCGAGTCGCAGCAGGAATTCGCCGACCAGCACATGGAAGGTCGACTGCCCGAGGCACTGGGCGAACGTTTCGAGGGCACCAGGCCGGCCTATGCCGACCGGGTCCTCGATGGCGAGACCACCTCCATCACGCTCGGCGGCACCGAGATCGACCTCTCCCTGACCAACGCCCACTTCCCCGGCGATGCCATGGCCTACCTGCCGGAAAGCGACGTGGCGTTCACCGGCGACCTCGTCTACGTCGATCGCCTGCTGGGCATTCACCCGTGGTCGAACCCGCAGAACGGCCTGGAGGCCTTCGCCCGACTCGAGGAAATCGACCCCGAACACGTCGTGCCGGGCCATGGCCGCGTCAGCGACATGGAGCGTGCCCGACGCGACAGCGGCGATTACTACGACTTTCTGGTCAACACCGTCGGCGAGGCGGCCCGCAACTTCGAGGCCATGAGCGACGTGATGAATGCCAACGACGACCTCGAGGCCTTCAAGTATCTCGAGCACTACGACAGCTGGCATCGCACCAACATGAACCGCACGTTCATCCTGTTCGAAGGCATGTAGGGGGAACGGCAAGCGCCCCCGGTCGCATCAGGCGGGCGTCGGCGACGGAAAACGGGGCTTTTCGCCCCGTTTTTTTCGTGCCTTGCCTCACCCCTTGCTTACTACCGCTCCGGGCGAGCCTTCTCGATCCGGCTTACCGCCAGGCGGTCATCCCCGGGAAGCACCACCCAGTCCTCGCCGTGATCGGTAACCACGTCGATGACCCGAATGCGCCGCCAGCGACCATCCACCTGGACCTCGGCGTGCCGCTTGTGCAATGCCGCAGCCTCCAGCACGTCCACGATGCCGCAGCGGAAATCGGCGCCCGACTCCTCACCCATGGGCACGATCCGCGGCGGGCGTGGTCCCGCCGGATCGGCGGTCCATCAGGTACAGCCCCAGGGCAAGGAGGAACAGCACCGGCAGGGCCGACTCCATGCCCTCTTCTAGGGAAAGCATCACCATGTCGATGTTCTCCGGCAGCGTAATGTCGAACTGCACCCGCAGGATTGACGGGCCACGGTCGACGGCCTTGAGGATCGGCGAGATCGCCACCGCGAACAGGGCGAGCCAGCCCCAGGGACGACGCCAGCCGCCACGCCCGACGATCTCCCGTCCGCCCAGCACCAGCAACCAGATCAGCGTGATCGTCAGCCCCACCGCGACGGCGCCGGCGATCAGCTTTTCGGCCATCGGGACGCCGGTCATCTGGTAGTAGTCGGACTTGAACAGGCTGTCGGTGGTGAACTTCTTGTGCCAGCCCTCCTCGCGGGCAGCCAGTGCCGCGGCAATCACGGCCATGCCGATGCGACGCGACAGGCGGATTGGTCTGGCAAACAGCAGCACCGCGGCCAGAACCAGCCAGAACACCGCGCTCAAGTCTTCAAACCAGCCCGTTTCACTGAACAGGGCGTCCGCGCGCTCGGGCGGTAGCACCAGCCCCAGGTAGACGAGCCAGGCGGCATAGACCGCCAGCGCCAAGCCCGTCAGGGCCACGATGGAACGTTGATTCATGGAATGACCGTCCAAAAAATCGCCATGCTACCCAGCCGGCTTCAACGCGGCAACGCGCGGCCCGTCAGATCGACGCTAATCGACGTAGGGCCCACGCTGACGGATCGGCTCACCGTGCGGACGGCCGGCCGCCACCATCACCTCGCTGTCGTCGACCGCCTCGAGCTCGATCCGCGTCTCGCCGTCGAGGAAGGCGGCCTGCGCCGGCGAGAGCGACTGCCCGTTGATCCGCGCCGCGCCATCCTTGAGATAAACGATCGCCCGCCAACCGGCAGGCAAGGCGATGGCGTGCCGACCGCCGGCATCGAGCAGGACATGGCGATACAGGGCGTCGGTCTTCAAGACGACCCGTCCGCCCTCGCCGGCAATGCGCCGCTCGCGTCCGCCCTCGAAGTCGACCTCGGGCACCGTCTCGGCCGGGGCTTCCTCGTAGGCAGGCTCGCTGGCCTTCAACCGACGCGGGAGGTTCACCCACAGCTGGATCCCGCTGGTGGTCTCCTCGACCGAGGGCATCTCGGAGTGGACGATCCCCGCCCCGGCCGTGAATCGTTGCGCGCCACCGGGCCCGACCGTCGAGACGTTGCCGAGGTTGTCACGATGCTCGATCTCGCCACGGAACAGGTAGGTGATCGCCTCGAAGCCCCGATGCGGGTGTTCGGGAAAGCCCGTCCCCGGGCCGAGCTCGAAGTGATCGAACATCACGAACGGGTCGAAGTTCATGAACGCCGGCAGCGGCAGATGGCGCTTGACCCGTGCGCCGGCCCCCTCGGCCATCACGGTGGCATCCCGGATCTCGATACTCACAGCAACACCTCGCGCTCGTCACGGTGAACGCCGCGATGATGCGGCTGGTCGAAGTCGATCTTGGGCCCGCGCGGCACGATGCCGGTGGGATTGATCCAGTCGTGGCTGACGTAATAGTGGTGCTTGATGTGATCGAGGCGCACCGTCTCGGCCACACCTGGCCACTGGTAGAGCTCACGGGTGAACGCCCACAGGTTCGGGAAGTCGACGAGCCGGTTCCGGTTGCACTTGAAGTGACCGTGATAGACGGCGTCAAAGCGCGCGAGGGTAGTGAACAGGCGCCAGTCGGCTTCCGTGATCCGGTTGCCGACCAGGTAACGCTGGCCGGACAGTCGCTCCTCGAGCTCGTCAAGCACCTCGAACAGGCGGTCGAAGGCCGCCTCGTAGGCCTCCTGCGTGGTGGCGAACCCCGCCCGGTACACGCCGTTGTTGACGTTGTCGTAGACGGTGGCGTTGATCTCGTCGATCGCCCCCTGCAAATCGGCCGGATAGTAGTCGTGCCGGTTGCCGGTCAGGTCGTCGAAGGCCGAGTTGAACATGCGGATGATCTCGGACGATTCGTTGTTCACGATCGTCTGGCGCTGCTTGTCCCAGAGCACCGGCACGGTGACGATGCCGCTGACCTTGGGATCGGCCCGGGTGTACAACTGGTGGAGGTGGTGCGCGCCCATCTGGCTGTCCGGCGTGGCACCGGGAAATTCGCCGAAGTGCCAGCCCTCGGCTTGCATGTGCGGGTGGACCACGTCGACGCTGATCAGGTCCCGGAGCCCCTTGATGGCCCGGAAGATCAACGTGCGATGCGCCCAGGGGCAGGCGTAGGAGACGTAGAGGTGGTAGCGCCCGGCCTCGGCCGGGAAGCCACCCTCCCCGGTCGGCCCCGGCGAGCCATCCGGCGTGATCCAGTGACGGAACATCGAGTCCTTGCGGACGAACTCGCCGCCCTCGGACTCGGATTCGAACCAATCGGTATGCAGTTTCCCCTCGATGAGCAGACTCACGCGTTTCTCCTGGCACTGTGCTGGCAAGCGCCGGAGTATGGACCAGATTTCCGGTGACGTTGTCGAACTATTCGAAACCTTTGATTCGATTCGGTAATATCTCATCCGGCCGCGACGGATACCCGACTTATGCCCCGATCACGAGATTCTGTGGCGAAAACAACGCCCTGACGGGCATTTCGCCCTACCATGAGGGGACATTCGCCCTTCGATAATCGACGACCGCCTCATGCCCCTACTGTTCGACACCCCTTGGCTGACCCTACTGGCTGGCGCCGCCCTGATCGGACTGGCCTTCGGCGCCATCGCCGCGGCCACCCGCTACTGCAACATGGGCGCGGTGTCCGACTGGGTGCTGACCGGCGATCCGGGCCGGATGCGCGCCTGGCTGTTGTCGATCGCGGTGGCCATCCTCGGGGTCGCGCTGCTCGAGACCGGCGGGGTATTCGATCTCGACCAGACGCGGGTGAACTACCGTGCCGCCGACTTCCCATGGCTGCGCTACCTGCTCGGCGGCCTGCTGTTCGGCGTGGGCATGGTGCTCGCCGGCGGCTGCACCACCAAGACGCTGGTCAACATCGGCCAGGGGGACATGAAATCGCTGTGGGCCTACGCCGTGGTGGGCGTGACCGCCGCCGGGCTGCTCTACTGGCCCGAGGCGCGCTGGTTCGTCGACCAGACGCTGGCCTGGCCGCACTTCAGTTTCGAGGCCATCTCGATCGGCCACCAGGATCTGGGCGCCCTGCTCGCGGGCATCACTCCGGGCGGGTCATTGGAACACTGGCGACTGGCCATCGCGCTGGTCGTCACGGTCGGGCTGCTCGCCTGGCTGTGGCGGATGGATCATGGACAACGCATGCGTCGTGCGGACGTGATTGGCGGGCTGGGCATCGGCCTGGTGATCACCGCCGGCTGGCTCTGGACCGGCTCGCCCATGGGGCAGGTCCTGATGAGCGAGGCGGCCCTTGCATTCGACCCGCCCAAGGGTACCGGCACCCAGTCGCTGAGTTTCGTTGCGCCGGCCGCCGAGGTGCTCCGCCTGGCCGAATCGCCGGCGCTAGGTCTCGTGACCTTCGGCATCGTCGCCATGCTCGGGGTCATCGTCGGCGCCGGCATGTGGGCCGTGGTGCGCGGCCATTTCCGACTGCAGGGATTCCGTGCCTGGTCGCAGTTCGGCACCTACTCGATCGGCGGGCTCTTGATGGGTACCGGCGGGATCATCGCGATGGGCTGTTCGGTGGGCCAGGGCCTGTCCGGCGCCTCGACCCTGGCACTGGGGAGCCTGATCGCCCTGGGCGGCATCGTGCTGGGCGCGTTCGTGACGCTCAAGATCATGCTTTACCGCGCGCTCTACCCCGAAAGCCGCCGGCGCTCGCTGACCTGCGCGTTGCTGGCCGACCTGCGCCTGATCCCGCGCCGCTGTCACCCCTTCCGAGACGAAGACCCGACCGGCGAGCGACCGAGCGGCTGCTCGCGGTAAGACGGGCACTCGCGTTCAGCGCTGCCCGACAGCCCTCGACCGATTCGGTCGAATCGATTCGGCCGGGGGCTCAGTCGTCGCCCGACTCGATCCGCAACAACGGTGCCCGCCCGTCGACCAGCACCTGCTCGGCCAGCGCGGCCGGGTAGTCGAGCGACACCCGGGTACCGGCCTCGAGTACACGCGACTCGCTCCAGTCGGCCTGTCCGCCGTCCTCGTAGCGGGCCAGCCGGTAGACGAATGCGTCGTCCTCGTTGTTCACCAGCGTCAGCCGGGTGGTGATCCGCGGGTTGTCATCCAACCCGGTCTGGCCACGCACCCGCTCGATGTTGCCCTGCACGTAGTCCGGCAAGCCGACCGAGAGCGTCTGCTCGTGCAACTTGACGTTCACGTGCGACAGCCCGCCCAGCGCCTCGCCGGGCATGGCATCGAAGACGAACATGTTGCGAAATGTGGTCTCGGCGCCTGAGTCGGTCACGCGGCAGGCGCGGTAACGGGTGTCCGGAAACACGCCGGAGAGCACCCAGGTGGTCCAGCCCGCGCTCCCGTCGCGCACGTTGCTCCGGGGGCCGCGATCGCAGTCGTCCGTGCCGACCCGGCTGGTGGCGAACAGCCCGCGGGTTTCCCGATCCCTGATGTCGCTGACCCGGAGTTCGGCCTCCACCTCGGCCTGGCAGCCGGTCAGGAGTGCGGACAGGCCGATGCCGGCCAGCAACAAGGGCATCAGGACGATACGACGGGGCATGGCAACCTCACGGTCTCGCGCAACGACCAGTCGTCCTCGGATTGACAGACGCCCGGCCGATCAGGGTGTTGACGGGGAAGCGGAGTCTAGCACCCGTCCCGCGCGCCCGGCGGGGCTTGGCATTCATTCGTGCAGGGTTTCCTCGGGAAACTCTGCACGATTCGATGACGTCTCTGCGGGACCTCCAAGGGTCCAGATGCAAGGCACAGTCCGCCGTGAAGGGCCGTCGCCCTTTACAAGGGCTGCAACGCCGCAGATGGGCCCTTGGAGGCCCGCCCGGACGGGGCTCGCGGGTTTGCCCGCACTCGTCGTTGCCGTCCCTCGACGGGCAATAAGCCCGCCTTCGGTCCGGCGTCTCGATTGCGAACAAACCCGCGAGCCAGAGATGCCATCGAATCGTGCAGAGTTTCCCTAGCTATCATGACCCCATGAACCTTCACCTGATACTCACCTTCCTGGGCGGCGTGGGCCTGTTTCTGCTGGGCATGCGCCTGATGACCGACGGCCTCAAGGTCGCCGCCGGCGATGCCCTGCGCGAGATACTCGCCCGCGGCACGGCCACCACCCCACGCGGCATCGTCTCCGGCATCGGCATCACGGCGGTGGTGCAATCCTCGTCGGCCGTGATCTTCGCCACGGTCGGCTTCGTCAATGCCGGTCTGCTGACGCTGTTCCAGGCGATCGGCGTGATCATCGGCAGCAACATCGGCACCACGGCCACCTCGTGGCTGGTCGCGCTGGTCGGCTTCAAGGTCGATCTGCAGGCCCTCGCCCTGCCGGCGGTGGCCATCGGCATGCTGCTGCGAGTCACCGGCCAGGGCAAGCGACGCGCCTACCTGGGGGATGCCCTGACCGGCTTCGGCATCTTCTTCCTGGGGCTGGACGTGCTCAAGACCGCGTTCGGCGATTTCGGTCAGGGCTTCGACCTCGCCGACCACACGGGCAACGGCATACTGAGCCTGCTGATGTTCGTCGCCATCGGCGTGGTCATGACCGTGGTGATGAACTCGTCGAGTGCCTCGCTCGCGATCACGCTCACGGCGGCCGGCACCGGCCTGATCCCGTTGACCGCGGCGGCCGCCATGGTGATCGGTGCGAACGTCGGCACCACCTCGACGGCCCTGTTCGCGGTCATCGGCGCGACCTCTTCGGCCAAGCGCGCCGCGGTGGCCCACGTGCTGTTCAACGTGGTGGTCGGCATCGTCGCCTTTGTCTCATTGCCCGCCCTGCTCTGGCTGGTGGCGCAGACCGCGCAACTGATGCGCCTGGAGCCGGGCCCGGCCACCTCGCTCGCGATCTTCCACACCACCACCAAGCTGCTGGGCATGGCGATATTCTGGCCACTGACACCACGGCTGGTGTCGTTCCTCGAGACGCGGTTTCGCAGCGCCGAGGAAGACGAGGGTCAGCCACGGCATCTCGACCGCCACATCGCCAGCACCCCGGACCTCGCGCTCGATGCGCTGAACATGGAATTGAAGCGCATCGGCGAGATCGCCCGGCGTGGCGCGCGTGACGTGGTGAGCATGGAGGGCTCGGCGGCCATCGATCGGCTGCACCGTGACCGCGCCATCGTTGACCGGCTGATCCTCGCCTGCGTGGAATTTTCCAACCGGGCCCAGTACGGCGAGATCCCCGCCTCGATCGCCGAGGGCTTCCCGCTGGCCATGCGCATCAGCCGCTACTACGGCGACATCGCCGAACACGTCGAGGAGATCGCCAAGCTCGAGGCCACCCTGACCGCGCCCACCGACCCGGCAATCGCCGAGGCACTCACCGAGTTCCGCCGCGAGACGGCGCACTTCCTCGCCCTGGCCGACCCGGACGCCGAGGGCTTCGAGATGAAGCCGATCAAGCGCGCGATCAAGGACTTCGCTGACGACTACCAGGCGCTCAAGGCGCTGTTGTTGCGCGCCGGCGCCGACGACCGCCTGCCCGTGCGCCAGATGGTCGCCCGGCTCGACGAGTTGAGCCACGTCCGGCGCATCGTCGACCAGTCCTACAAGGCGGCGAAGTACACCCGCCGTCTGCGCAAGCAGCTTTACCAGCACCGTGACGAGGGTGCGCGCCCCGAGGACACCGACACCTACCGGGACGACGCCGTCATGGAGATGACCAACGCCGCCACCCCGACGACGGCAGAGCCCGCCGAGTTAGCGGATACGATGGGACAGTCAGGCTCGGGCGACCGGGACGAGGAATCCGACAGGCCACGGTAAGGCGAAAAACGGCAGCCGGCTCACTGCCGCTGCCTCCGGGGGACGCCTTGGCCGCACAATCTGACGCCCATGGCATGAGGCCTATACCCGGGAGCAACAAAAAGGCCACCGACCCAGTGGATCGGTGGCCCTTGTCGAACATGCTCGCCGGCGTTGCCGGCGGCAGCCTAGCGGTCAGCCGAGGTCGCAGCGCCCGGCATTCATCACCTTGTTCCAGGCCGCGACGAAGTCGTGCACGAACCGCCCGCCGGCGTCGTCCTGGGCATAGGCCTCGGCGATCGCCCGCAGTTGCGAGTTCGAACCGAACACCAGGTCGACGCGCGTGCCGGTCCACTTGAGTTCGCCGGTCTTGCGGTCGCGCCCCTCGTAGATGTCCTCGTCCGCCTCGGTGGGCTTCCAGACCGTGTCCATGTCGGTCAGATTGACGAAGAAATCGTTGGTCAGGGTGCCCGGCTCGTCGGTGAACACGCCGTGCTTGCTCTCCCCGTGGTTCGCGCCCAGCACCCGCATGCCGCCGACCAGGGCGGTCATTTCCGGTGCCGACAGGCCCAGCAGCTGGGCGCGGTCGATCAGCATTTCCTCGTCGGAGACGGTGAACTTGGCGCGACGGTAGTTGCGGAACCCGTCGGCCTCGGGCTTCATCGGATCGAAGGAATCGGCATCGGTCTGCTCGTCGGTCGCGTCGGTCCGACCCGGCGCGAACGGCACCTCGACCGGGTAACCGGCATCCCAGGAGGCCAGCTCGATGGCCGCCGCGCCGCCCAGCACGATCAGGTCGGCCAGCGACACGCGCTTGCCGCCGTACTGCGCGTCGTTGAATTCCTTCTGGATGCCCTCGAGGGTCTTGAGCACGCGGGCGAGCTGCTCGGGCTCGTTGACCTCCCAGTCCTTCTGCGGCGCCAGGCGGATTCGAGCGCCATTGGCCCCGCCGCGCTTGTCCGAGCCGCGGAAGGTGCAGGCCGACGACCAGGCGGTGTAGACCAGCTCGCGCACGCCCAGCCCGGCATCCAGGATGGCCGCCTTGAGGTCCTCGGCGTCCTGCTCGTCGATCAGCACGTGATCGACCGGCGGCACCGGGTCCTGCCAGATCAGGTCCTCGTCCGGCACGTCCGGGCCGAGGTAGCAGTCCTTCGGGCCCATGTCGCGGTGAGTGAGCTTGAACCAGGCCCGGGCAAAGGCATCGGCGAACTCCTCCGGGTTCTCGTGGAAGTGCTTGGCGATCTTGTGGTACTCGGGGTCCTCGCGCATCGCCATGTCGGCGGTGCTCATCATGATGCCGACCCGCCGGTTCGGGTCCTCGGCATCCGGGGCGTGATCCTTCTCGGCCAGGTTCTTGGGCGTCCACTGCCAGGCGCCGGCCGGGCTCTTGGTCAGCTCCCAGTCGTAGCCGAACAGCACGTCCAGGTAGGTCATGTCCCATTGGGTCGGGGTCGGCGTCCAGGACCCTTCCAGCCCGCTGGTGATGGTGTCGCGGCCCTTGCCGCTGCCATAGCGGCTCTTCCAGCCGAAGCCCATCTCCTCGATCGGCGCGGCCTCGGGCTCCGGGCCGACGAGCGCGGCATCACCGGCGCCGTGGACCTTGCCGAAGGTGTGGCCGCCGGCGGTCAGGGCGACGGTCTCGTAGTCGTTCATCGCCATGCGCTCGAAGGTCTCGCGGATGTCCCGCGCCGAGGCGAGCGGGTCGGGCTCGCCGTCCGGGCCTTCCGGGTTGACGTAGATCAGGCCCATCTGCACGGCGGCGAGCGGATTTTCCAGCTCACGGTCACCGGAGTACCGGCTGTGCGGCGCGTCGCTGGTCGCGAGCCACTCCTCCTCGGCGCCCCAGTAGATGTCCTCTTCCGGTGCCCAGATGTCCACGCGACCGCCGCCGAAGCCGAAGGTCTTGAGGCCCATGGACTCGAGCGCCATGTTGCCGGCGAGGATGTAGAGGTCCGCCCAGGAGAGCTTGTTGCCGTATTTCTGCTTGATCGGCCACAGCAGGCGGCGGGCCTTGTCGAGGTTGGCGTTGTCCGGCCAGCTGTTGATCGGCGCGAAGCGCTGGTTGCCGGTGGAGGCGCCGCCGCGCCCGTCGGCGGTGCGGTAGGTGCCCGCCGAGTGCCAGGCCATGCGGATCAGGAACGGGCCGTAGTGACCGTAATCGGCCGGCCACCATTCCTTCGAGTCGGTCATCAGGTCGACGAGATCCTTCTTGACCGCCTCGAGGTCGAGTTTCTTGAATTCCTCGGCGTAGTCGAAATCCTCGCCCAGCGGATTGGACACGCCCGTGTGCTGGTGCAGGATGCCGAGGTTGAGCTGGTTAGGCCACCAATCCTTGGCACCACCACCGCCGCCGCCCATCTTGGTGCGGCTGCCATGCATGACCGGACACTTGCCTGCGTTCGCGTTCTCGCCCATTTCCTACTCCTCGTGGTCTTGGCAGAGGTCCGCCTTGCACGGCCGACTCTCCGGGTTCGCTGATGCGAAACGCCCGACGGGTGTCCGCCGGGAAAACGACAGCGGCACCGGAACCCCAGGGATCCATGCGCCACCGAATCAGTGATCGAACTTAGGCCTCCCGTCCACCGCCTGCAAATTGATTTTTCCTTGGCGTTCAATAGTTACGGCCTATCGCCACCACCGCGGCACCACGCCGCCCGAAAAAGGAAGGTCGTGGCCCCCGAGCCCGATTACCTGGCAAGCGTGTAGCATTCCGATCAAGCCCCGCCAGGTAACGCTCAGGTGAGGGGTCCGAATCCATACCGAGGCCCGACATGCACCCACCTCAGCCGCCCCGCCACCGCCGCTACCGTCCCGGCAAGCGCAGCCTGATTGCCCTGCTCTCGATCGGGCTGATCGCCTGGCTGGCCATGGGCGCCTGGCATGTCTACAAGCCCATGCCCGGCGGGCTGGACGTGGCCACGCCGTGGGTCCCCGCCGAGGAGGTGCGCTTTCTCGCCGACACGACCTACACGGCGCCCGACGGGACGCGCGTCAGCGACCAGCGGATATTCGATGCGATCCGGGAAATGATCGTCGGGTCGCAACGGCTGCTCGTCCTCGACATGTTCCTGTTCAACGATTTCGCCGGCGAGACCGGTGACGGTCATCGCCCGCTGTCGACCGAGCTGACCCAGGCGCTGATCGACCAGCGAGGCCGACAGCCCGATCTCAAGGCCGTGCTGATCACCGACCCGGTCAATACCGCGTACGGCGGTGTGGCCGCTGACCACCTCGGCAAACTGCGAGATGAGGGGGTTCGGGTCATCACTACCGACCTCGACCGTCTGCGCGATCCGAACCCCTTGTGGTCCGGGTTGTGGCGGCTGTGCTGCCGATGGCTGGAGAGCGAACCCGGCGCCGGATGGCTGCCCAACCCCCTGGCCGAGGACCGTGGCGCCACGCTCGCCGCGTGGATGCGGCTGCTCAATTTCAAGGCCAACCACCGCAAGACCGTGATCGCCGATCGGGGGGAGCAATGGATCGGGCTGGTGACCTCGGCCAACCCGCATGACGCGAGCAGCCGGCATGGCAACGTCGCCCTGCGGTTTGCCGGCCCGGCCGCCCTGGACCTGCTAGCGACCGAGCAGGCCGCCGCCGAGCTGTCCGGCGCCGAGCGCGCCTTCGCCCTCCCCTCGCCCCCGCGGGGCGACCCCCTCGACTCGAAGGAAGGACGGTTACGGGTACTGACCGAGGCACGTATCCGCGAGGCCGCCGTCGCAATGATCCAGGCGGCGGAGGACGGCGAGCGACTGGACCTGGCGATGTTCTACCTCTCGCACCGGGAGGTGATCGATGCCCTCAAGCAGGCAGCCGCACGCGGGGTGGCGCTGCGCGTGCTGCTCGACGCCAACCACGATGCCTTCGGCCGGGAAAAGAGCGGCATCCCCAACCGGCCGGTCGGAATGGAGTTGCACCGAGCGGGCGTCCCGGTGCGCTGGTGCGATACGCGCGGCGAGCAGTGTCACAGCAAGATGCTGCTCCATCGCCAGGCCGATGGCTCCGGTCGGCTGCTGCTCGGGTCGGCGAATTTCACCCGCCGCAACCTCGACAACTTCAACATGGAGACCAACGTCGAATGGCAGGCCCCGCCCGATCACCCGGCGCTCCGCGAGGCCATGGCCTTTTTCGATACGCGCTGGTGCAACACCAACGGCGAGCACCACAGCCTGCCCTTTGCCGAGTACGCCGACGACTCGTGGTGGCGTTACTGGCGCTACCGACTGATGGAGGCGACCGGCCTGTCGACGTTCTGACCGGGCCTCACAGGCCGAAGGGATACGTATCAGCCGCACCCTCGAGCGCTCGGCTGTCCAGCGGCGTCACGGCCCGACTGCGGTCCACCCAGACGTACTCGTCGAACTGGCGCGGCAGCTCGGCGTGAAAGTAGTGACTGGCGCGTTCGGTTTCCGGACGATAGATCACCCCGACCGCCCGTTCCAGGCGTGACTCGGCCAAGCCCTGGCGTACCTGGGGGTCGCCGCCCCGGCCCAGCGGCAACAGGAAACCGGCCCGACCGGTCTCGTGGCAGAGACGCTCGTAGCTGTCTGGCAACGCCGGGCGCAACGTCTTGATCTCCATCGGTTCGTCCCAGTTCGAGGCCGCCGCCACCGTGCCGGTGTCCGTGCCGAAACCGATCGAGTAGACGGCCTCGCCGAATCGGGCCCGACACAACTGGCCGATATTGAATTCGCCGCGCCGCGACATGTCGGTAGCCCGTGCATCGCCCACGTGCGAGTTGTGCGCCCAGACCACGCCACGGCTGTCCTCGCCGTGATGAGCCAGCAACGCCTCGAGGGTCTCGAACATGTGGCCATCGCGAAGGTTCCAGGCACTACGCGAGCCGTAGAACATCGAGCGGTAGTACTCCTCGGCGTTGGCGATCAGGCGGGCATTCTGCACCGCGTCGAGGAACCGGTCGCCGTCCTGCTCGGCGTACCGACGGTGACGTTGCTGCAGATCGCGCAGCATCGCCACCACCGGTCGCTCGCAGCCGGCATAGCCTGGGCTCAGCGACATCCGGGCATAGTCGGCCGGGTCGGGTTCGAAGGGCGTCAGGCAGCCGTAGCGCTGCCGGGCAACGGCGGCGGCCTCCGGGTCGACGTCGTCGAGGTAGTCGAGCACGGCCGCGATCGAGTTGTAGAGGCTGTAGAGGTCCAGGCCGTGAAAGGCGACACGATCGGCGGGCGCCCGATCGGCATTGTGCTCGCGCAACCAGTCGACGAACCCGCGCACCTCCGCGTTGCGCCACATCCAGGTGGGAAACCGGGCAAAAGCGGTCCATTCGGATGGCGGGTACTCGGCGTGTCGCACGTAGTGATCGATGCGGGCGGCATCGGGCCAGTCGCCCTCGATGGCGACGAAATCGAACCCCTTCGCCTCGATCAGCGCCCGGGTAATCCGTTGGCGGGCGCGGTAGAACTCCGAGGTGCCGTGGGAGGCCTCGCCGATCAGCACCAGACGCGAGTCGCCGATGCGCTCCAGCAGGCCGTCCAGCGGCAGGTCGTCGACCGCATCGAACCCTTCGGCCACCGCCGCCATGCGGCGACCGAGTGACTGATCGCGTGGCGACATCGTGCGCGGGCCGGCCCGCGGCGAACGGGCGCGAGCCTCGTCCCGGCCGGCCTCGCCCAACAGCGGGAGGAAGCTCACGTCGGCCAGATCCTCGGTGCGATACGCGTTCTCGCCCAGGCGCGTGATCCGCACCAGCTCCTGCGCCTCGTCGTCCTCACCCACCGGGATCACCAATCGGCCGCCAATCGCCAGCTGGCGCTTGAGTCGATCCGGGACACCGGGGCTCGCCGCGGCCACCATGATTGCATCGAAGGGCGCCGCCTCGGGCCAGCCCAGCGACCCGTCGCCCTCGCGCACCTCGACATTCCCAACCCCCTGGTCGCTCAACGCGCGACGCGCCTGGGTGGCGAGCTCCCCGATGCGCTCGATGCTGTACACCGCGGCGGCGATCCGCGCGACTACCGCCGCGGCGTAACCCGAGCCGGTACCGATGTCGAGCACGCGCTCACCCCCCTTGAGATCGAGCGCCTCGATCATCATCGCGACCACCCAGGGCTGGGTAATGGTCTGACCGGCGGCGATCGGCAGCGCGGTGTCCTCGTAGGCGAACTCGCGCAGGTCCTGCGGCACGAACGCCTCGCGTGGCACCTGCCGCATCGCCTCGAGCACCTGGGGTGATCGGACGCCTCGAGCTCGCACCTGGTGTTCAACCATCGTCTCGCGACGGAATTTCCAGTCTGAATCGGTCATGGCTCACCCCCGACGGGAACCGTCATGGAACACGAGGTCAGGTGAGCATAGTCAATGCACTATCGAACGACGCCCGCCGCCGTTTTTGCACCCCGGTTGTGCATGCATGGGCGTCTCTGCACCAGAGAGACGCATTCGTTGCCGGTCGACTGCCCCTTAATGCGGCATGTGGCCATGGAACGATTCCTGCCTATGGTGCAAGCAACCCTTCAGACCGGAGACTTCGATGGAAACGTTTCAGGACGGTGCGAACACCTTCTTTCTCTTGATCGGTGCGGCCATGGTGCTGGCCATGCACGCCGGCTTCGCCTTTCTCGAGGTGGGCACGGTGCGCGAGAAGAACCAGGTCAACGCCCTGGTCAAGATCATCGCCGATTTCGCCGTCGCGACGATCGCCTACTTCTTCATCGGCTACTCGATCGCCTACGGGATGGACTTCTACGCCGCGGCCGCCGAGCTCAATGTCGGCAACGGCTACGAGCTGGTGAAGTTCTTCTTCCTGTTGACCTTCGCCGCCGCCATCCCGGCCATCGTCTCCGGCGGCATCGCCGAGCGGGCCAAGTTCTACCCGGTGCTCGCGGCGACCTTCCTGATCGTGGCGTTCATCTACCCGGTCTACGAGGGCATGGTCTGGAACGGCCGGTTCGGCCTGCAGGGCTGGCTGGAATCCACCTTCGGGGCCGGCTTCCACGACTTCGCCGGCTCCATGGTGGTGCATGGCATGGGCGGCTGGATCGCCCTGGCCGCGGTCTTGCTGCTGGGGGCGCGTCGCGGGCGCTACGGCAAGCACGGCATGGCCGCCCACCCGCCGTCGAGCATCCCGTTTCTCGCCCTGGGTGCCTGGATCCTGACCGTGGGCTGGTTCGGGTTCAACGTCATGTCGGCCCAGTCGGTCGAGGCGGTCTCGGGGTTGGTCGCGCTCAACTCGCTGATGGCGATGGTCGGCGGCGTGCTCGCCGCCCTGTTCGTCGGTCGCAATGACCCGGGCTTCGTCCACAACGGTCCGCTGGCCGGGCTGGTGGCCATCTGCGCTGGCTCGGACATCGTCCACCCGCTGGGCGCACTCGCGATCGGCGCGATTGCCGGTGCCCTGTTCGTCGCGACGTTCATCCTCACCCAGAACCGCTGGAAGATCGACGACGTGCTGGGCGTGTGGCCACTGCACGGGCTGTGCGGCGCCTGGGGCGCGATTGCCGCCGGCATCTTCGGGCTGGAGGCGCTTGGCGGCATGGGCGGCGTGAGCCTGGTTTCGCAGCTGATCGGCACCACGGTGGGCGTTTCCATCGCGCTGGCCGGCGGCTTTCTCGTCTACTGGCTGCTCAAGCGCAGCGTCGGCATCCGCCTGACCGAAGAACAGGAGTTCGAGGGCGCGGACCTGTCGATCCATCGCATCAGCGCCACCCCGCCCAACGGAAGCTGATTCGACACCCGGTCCGGCACGGACCCAACGCCAATGCAGGCCGCCCGGGCATCCGGGCGTCGATCGAAGGCCCGGTGACGCCAGCGCGTTACCGGGCCTTTTGCTGGTACATGGCCTCGTCGGCGGCCTGCAGCAAGGCCTCCGGCGTCGTGCCGTCGGTCGGGTAGACCGCCGAACCAATACTGACCGTAACCCGCACGGTCAGCCCGTCGAGCGTGATCGACCGCTCGACCACCTCGCCGAGCTTTTCGGCGACGGTGCGTACGTCCTCGGCATCGGCCGGACGCACAACCAGCACCGCGAATTCGTCGCCACCGAGACGCGCCACGCTGTCGGTCTCGCGTGTCGCCTCCTGCAGCCGACGCACCAGGGTGACCAGCACCTGGTCCCCCACGTCGTGGCCATGGGTGTCGTTGATCGGCTTGAAGTCGTCCAGGTCGAGGTAGAGCACCGCGACCAGGTCGCCGTGGCGCTCGGCCTCGGCGATCGCGCGAGTCAGGCGCTCGTGGAACAGCACCCGGTTGGCCGCGCCTGTGAGCGGATCGTGATGGGCCCGGTACCACATGCGCCGCTCGCGATCGTGGATGTCGCTGATGTCGCTGAACAGCCCGACCAGCCGGCGTTCCCCCCAGTCGAGGGTCAGTGCCGTCAGCGAGAGCAACACCGGCGTGCGCTCGCCCCGTTTCCGATCGAGCAGCATCAGTTCGCCTTCCCAGGAGCCCTGTTCCCGCGCCTCGCGCCAGGCGGCGGGAAGGTCGACGGCATCGTCGCGAGCGGTACTGGCAAAGATCGTCTGCACGTGCAGGGACGTGGACTGCGTCTCGTCCACGCCGACCAGTCGCCGGAACGAGGCGTTGCAACGTTGCACGAGCCCCTCGGTGTCGCAGACGAAGATCGCCTCGTGCGCCGACTCGATGATCGCCTCGGATTCCAGTCGGCTTTCCGCCAGCGCACGCTGCTCACTGACGTCCTGAACGGTGCCGATCATGCGCTCGCGGCGATCTGCGCCGGTCTCCACCACGCCGCGCTCCAGCACGTGGCGCACCTGCCCGTCCGGGCGCAGGATGCGATGCTCGATCACGTAGGGAGCGCCGGTGGCGAACGAGTGTTCGGCGGCCTCGGCCACCCGGTCGCGGTCGGCCGGGTGCACCAACGCCATGAACGACTCGTGGGTGGGTCGGAAGGATCCCGGAGAGACCCCGAAGATGTCGTACACCTGGTCCGACCAACGGATCTCGCCATTCGGGCCGTCCGATTCCCAGCTGCCCAAACGGGCGATCCACTGCGCCTGCTGGAGACGTTGGTGTTCCTCGTGCAGATCGGCAAGCAGTTGCGCCCGCGCGCGGTTGCCGAGGTAATCCCGCCGATCGAGCACCAGCAGGGTTGCGATGACCAGCAGCAACAAGCCCAGGGCGATCGCGATCTTGAGCCACATCCAGCCCCACGAGACCGCCGCCTCGGGCGCCCGCTGAAAACGCATGATCCAGGCCGCCGAGTCGCCGAGCGTGTTCTCGACCGGCAGGAACGAGATCACCACCGGGCTGGGGGCAAGCGTGACCAGCGAGAACGCCCGCCCCTCGGGAAGCTTCTCCGCGGCTCGATCGGCCACGGCGGCTTCCAGCGCGTCCACCTCGGATTCGCTCCAGTTGCCCGCCGGCGGCAACAGGGCCGGGTTGCTGAAGGGATCGGCCTCCTTGTCACGCAGGTAGTCCGGATGCAGCGGGGTGCCCGCGTAGTAGCGTTCGCGCGGCTCGCTCCAGACCGTCGAGTCGACCAGCGACTGCGGCAGGATCAGCCGATACAGGCTGGCATCGAGATCGACGTGGTGGAGCAGGAAGGTGCGAAACGAGAACGAGGCCTCGACCGAGCCCACGAACTCGCCTTCGTGCAGCAACGGGTAGATGTGACGAAAGCCGTTGTAGACCCGACCTTCCTCGAAGCCGAACACGGGGCGTCGGGTCTCGTTGACCAATCGCAGGCCGGCACGCACGTCCCAGAGATCGTCGCCGAACGCGTCCGGGCGATGAAAGCGCAGGAAACTCACCGCGCCGGGCAGGTGGTAGTGCAGCTGGCGAAACCCGTTCTCGCGCATCCGCTTGTAGACCGGCTCCAGCCGGGCATGGAGTTGCTCGCGCAGGCGTGCGCGCTCGGCCGGGTCCTCCGTGCTCGCCGCCCGGTGCATGAGCTCGAGTACCACCGGTGTACGCAGGTGATCGGTGACCACCTCGTCTGCCAGCGTGCGCTGGTAGCTCTTGAGGAGGTCGTACTCCATCGCCAGGTGATTCAAGGTCTCCTTGGCCAGCGAGCGCTTGAGGTCGCGATGCGAATCGACGAACGTCCACACCAGCACGGCAAACCCCACCAGCACGGTCAGGATGACCAGCGCATGGCGAAGGTAGAGGCGTCTGATGGGGGCGTGGTTCAGCGGCATCCGTCGTCCGTCGGTGGTCGCTTGCACCGGGACGACGTACCCGCCCCGGGAGCTGGTGCTGGGGCGAGCTTACAACTTGTGGCGCCCCCGGGCCTGAGCGTTCACCGGGGCGCGCCGTGGACCAAGGGTTCAATTACCCCCTATCGATCGCTTTGGGGGCGGCAGACCGGATCGATGGAATTACCCGCGCGGGATCGACGAGACCGAGTCGAGGACGTGAGACGCGCCTTCGCGGATTTCCTCGACGATCGCCTCGACCGATCGGACCTGTTCCCGGCCCAGGTCGGCCACCCGGCTGGCGTTTTCGATGCGCTGGACGATGTCGCCGGTGTAGTCGAGGTTGCCCCGGATGACCTCGGCGATCTCACCGGTCGCGGCACTGGTGCGCGCGGCCAGCTGGCGCACCTCGTCGGCCACCACGGCGAACCCCCGCCCCTGCTCGCCGGCACGGGCCGCCTCGATCGCGGCGTTCAGCGCCAGCAGGTTGGTCTGGTCGGCCACGGCGCTGATGGTAGCGACGATGGTCTCGATGTTCTTGGATTCGTCGTTGAGGTTGCCGATCACCGCCTTGGCCTCGGCAATCAGGTCGCGGATCTGCTCGGAGGTCTCGATCGACGTGCGCAGCGAGTCGGCACCGCGCGCGGCGATGTCGGCGGTCTGCTGGGCGGTCGAGTAGGCAACCGACGAGGCGTCCCGCGTCTGCTCGGCGGCCAGCACCGCCTCGGTCACGTCGGTGGCGAACTTGATCACTTTTTCCACGCGTCCGTCCTCATCGAAGATCGGGTTGTAGGTGGCCTCCAGCCAGACCTCCGCGCCGTTGGCGCGATAGCGGCGGAAACGGCCGGAGCGAAACGCCCCGTCGGCCAGCTCCGACCAGAAATCCGGGTGCTCGCGATAGAAGGCGTCGTCGCAGAACATCCGGTGGTGTTTGCCGCGCACCTGCTCGCGCGAGTACCCCACCGTGTCGAGGAAATTGCGATTGGCGTCGATGATCGTGCCGTCCGGGGTGAACGAGATCACCGCCATGGATCGATCCAGCGCCTTGAACATCGCCTCGTGTTCGCGCAGCTCTTCGGCCCGCTCGGTCACGTCCGAGGCGATCTTGACCACCCGCTCGACCCGGCCGTCCGCCGACTTGACCGGGAAATAGGTGGCCTCCAGCCAAAGGCGATCACCGCCTGCCGTCACCCGCGGGAAGGTCCCGGAGTGCGACTCCCCGCTGCGCAGGATCTCCCAGAACCGCTGGTAGGCGGTGGATGCGGCGTAATCGTCGTCGCAGAACAGGCGGTGGTGCGCCCCGATCACCTCGCCACGTGATCGCCCGACCGTCTCGAGAAAACGCGCGTTGACGTCCAGCACATGACCATCCGGGCTGAACTCGATGTAGGCGACCGAATCGCGCACCGCATCCAATACGGCGTTTCGTTGGCGCAGCTGGTCCTGGCACTCGGCCAGTTCGTGGTGCAGACGACGATTGAACATCTTCGATTCCTCCCGACCGGCTCGCACCCGACGGGTGCGTCGGCCGGCGTGTTTGTATCGGTATTGTATACCTCTTGTATAGGTTATGCAGAACTTTATGCACCCCAATGGGGAAGGCAGGACCGGAAAGACCACGACAACCGGGACGAACGGCTCGAGGAATGCCATTCCGCCATCCGGTTCGCCGTCGGGCTTGGCAACGCCTGCCCGGCGTTGGATCATGCAGGCACGCAACCCAATCACTTGGCAGGGAGTTTGAATGTCTTATCTCAAGGATTTTCCGAACAAGGAAGGCTACTTCGGTGAATTTGGAGGCGCTTTTCTTCCCCCCGAGCTCGAACCGCACTTCGCCGAGATCGAGCAGGCCTACCGGCGCCTGATGCGCTCGGCCGACTTCCTCAACGAACTGCGCTACATCCGCAAGCACTACCAGGGCCGCCCCACCCCGGTTTACTACGCGCACAACCTCAGTGCCGATGTCGGCGCGCACCTCTACTTCAAGCGCGAGGACCTCAACCACTCCGGCGCGCACAAGCTCAACCACTGCATGGGCGAGGCGCTGCTCGCCAAGCACATGGGCAAGAAGAAGCTGATCGCCGAGACCGGCGCCGGGCAGCACGGCGTGGCCCTGGCGACCGCGGCGGCCTACTTCGGCATGGAATGCGAGATCCACATGGGCGAGATCGACATCGCCAAGGAGGCGCCCAACGTCACGCGCATGAAGCTGCTCGGGGCCAACGTGGTGCCGGTGGGCTTCGGTGGCCGCAGCTTGAAGGAAGCGGTGGACTCGGCCTTCCAGAGTTATCTCTCGCAGGCCGACGAGGCGATCTTCGCGATCGGCTCGGTGGTCGGCCCGCACCCCTTCCCGCAGATGGTGCGCAACTTCCAGTCGGTGATGGGCCTCGAGGCGCGCGAGCAATACCTGGAGATGACCGGCGAGCTGCCGGACCACGTCACCGCCTGCGTCGGTGGCGGCTCCAACGCCCTGGGGATCTTCGCGGGCTTTATCGACGATGACGACGTGCAGCTCCATGGCGTCGAGCCGCTGGGCAAGGGCACCGAGCTCGGCCAGCACTCGGCGACCATGACCTTCGGCAAGCCGGGCATGATCCACGGCTTTAAGTGCCTGCTCCTGAGTGACGAGGAAGGCAACCCGGCGCCGGTGCACTCGATCGCCTCGGGGCTGGACTACCCCGGTGTCGGCCCCGAGCATTCCTACCTCAAGACCTCCGGTCGGGTGAACTACCACGCGATCAGCGACGACGAGACCCTGGACGCCTTCTACAAGATCTCGCGGCGCGAGGGCATCATCCCGGCCCTGGAATCGGCTCACGCGATCGCCTGGGCGATGAAGTTCGGTCGGGAGAACCCCGGCACCACCATCCTGGCCAACCTCTCCGGGCGCGGCGACAAGGACATCGACTACGTCACGGAGCATTTCGGTCATGGCTGATCACGGCAGCATCGACACCCGCGCGGCGCAACTGGGCGCCCCCGGCTCGCCCGAGGCGGTCCGCCTGATGCTCCTGGGTGCCGGCGAGCTCGGCAAGGAGGTTGCCATCGAGGCCCAGCGACTGGGCCTGGAGGTGATCGCGGTCGACCGCTACGCCAATGCGCCGGCCATGCAGGTCGCGCATCGCTCGCACGTGATCGACATGCTCGACGGTGCGGCCTTGAAGAGCGTGATCACCCAGGAGATGCCGGCCTTGATCGTCCCGGAAATCGAGGCGATCGCCACCGCCACCCTGCTCGAGCTCGAGGCACAGGGCTTCGTGGTCACCCCGAACGCCCGCGCCGCGCGGCTGACCATGGACCGCGAGGGCATCCGCCGACTGGCCGCCGAGACCCTCTCCCTGCCGACCAGCCGGTTCGCCTTCGCCGAGACCGAAGCGCAGTTCCTCGATGCCATCGATCAGATCGGCACGCCCTGCGTGGTCAAGCCGGTGATGAGCTCGTCGGGCAAGGGCCAGTCGCTGGTGCGCGAGCCGGGCGCGGCACTGCGCGCCTGGGAATTCGCCCAGTCCGGCGGCCGGGCGGGACGGGGCCGGGTGATCGTCGAATCGTTCATCGACTTCGACTACGAGATCACCCTGCTCACCGTCCGCCATCGCGGCGGCATCACCCTCTGCCCGCCAATCGGTCACACCCAGGTCGACGGTGATTACCGCGAGAGCTGGCAGCCGCACCCGATGAGCGAGACCGCGCTGGCACGGGCCGGGGAGATATCGCGTACCATCGTCGAGGAACTGGGCGGCTACGGGATCTTCGGTGTGGAGCTGTTCGTCAAGGACGACCAGGTCTGGTTCAGCGAGGTCTCGCCGCGCCCGCACGACACGGGGCTGGTGACCCTGGTCTCGCAGGACCTGTCGGAATTCGCCTTGCACCTACGGGCGATGCTGGGTCTCCCGGTGCACGAGATCGCCCAGCGCGGCCCGTCGGCCTCCTGTGCCATCGTGCGCGAGGGCGAGAGCAGACACCCGGTACTGACCGGGACGGCGGCCGCGCTGACCGAACCCGGCACGGAACTGCGGCTGTTCGGCAAGCCCGTCGTCTCCGGCAAGCGCCGCCTGGGCGTGGCGCTGGCCCGAGGCGAGTCGATCGAGCAGGCGCGCGAGCGTGCCCGTCGCTCGGCCGGCTCGATCCAGCTCAAGCCGTGAGCCCCTCGCGCATTCGGGAGAAACGCCGATGAGTACGCGTCAGAGTATTCGCCTCGATGGCAGCGGCGGTCGGGCCGGCCCGCAGCAGCAACCGGCCGGCACCTGGGTGCGCTTCAACTGGGAGGACGCCGACGACCGGGCCTGGCTCGAGGACGAGGCCGGTGTCGACGAGCTGGTCGCCGACAGCCTGCTCGCCGAGGACACGCGCCCGCGCGTGGTCGAGCACGACAACGGCCTGATCCTGATCCTGCGCGGCGTGAACCTCAATGCCGGCAGCCGTCCCGAGGACATGATCTCGCTGCGGTTGTGGTTCGACGGCGAGCGGCTGATCAGCACCTCGCGTTATCCGCTGCGCACCGTCGAGGGGATCATTGACCAGCTCGAGCGCGGCACCGGGCCCACGACGCTGGCCGACCTGCTGATGGAACTGGTCGAGGGCCTGGCCGAGCGCACGGACGAGCTGATCGAGTCGATCGAGGAGGAAATCGACGATCTCGAGGCGCAACTGCTCGACGGCGCCGACCGCGAACTGCGCGGCCGGATCGGCCAGATCCGCCGCAGCATCATCGTCATCCGCCGCTATCTCGCGCCGCAGCGGGACGCGCTGGCCCGCCTGTCGACCATCAACCGGCCCCTTCTCGCCTCGCTGGATCGCGGCCGCATCCGCGAACAGGCCGACGCGCTCACGCGCCTGGTCGAGGACCTGGACATGGCCCGCGAGCGCGGCGCCATGATCCACGAGCAACTGCTCACGCGGCTGTCCGATCAGCTCAACACCCGCATGTACATCCTGTCGATCGTGGCGGCGATCTTCCTGCCGCTGGGTTTCGTGACGGGGCTGTTCGGCATCAACGTGGGCGGCATGCCCTGGGTGGAGACCCCGATGGGCTTCTGGTGGGTGGTGCTGCTGATCGCCGCGATCGGGGTCGGGCTGGGCGTGTGGCTCAAGCGACGCCGCTGGTTCTAGGTGTGATCTCTCAACAGGTTGTCCACGGAACCCATCCAATGGATGCTGAGTTTGCCGACCAAGCAATCCATGACAGGAGGGTCCCGTGGACATCCATCAGAATGCCGCGCTAACACCTCGAGG
>NZ_SWAW01000021.1:0-35282 GCF_005096345.1 Guyparkeria sp. SB14A
GCCCGACCGACCGAGCCCGAGCCGGCGGAGGCCGCCGACACCGCCCCGAAGACCACCGCCGAGATGCTCGCCGAGCGCAGCCGCAAGGCTGAGGCCGACCAGGTTGCCGATCGGGCGACCGAGTCGGCCGCGGCCGACGAGGGGGCAGACGCCTCGGCCGGCGGCGAGTCGGATGCCGATCGGGCCGCCTTCTCCGAGGCACTGGCCGCCTGGAGCGAGCAGCTGGCCGGCGCGTCGGCCGAGCCCGACGCGGCCGACGAGCCGGCCGCGCGCTCGACCAAGCGCACGCCCTCGCACTGGGACTGGCTGGTCGAGGAGCAGGGCGAGGCCGAGGGCCGCCTGTCGACGCTGACCGAGGAGGTCGCCCAACTGCGCGACCTGTTCGAGCGCCAGCTTTCCGTGATGGAATGGCACCGTTTCAGCCAGGCGCATCCGGCCGAGGTGTCCACCGTCCAGCGCCTGCAGGACATCGGCCTGCCGACCGGCTTGGCACGCGAACTGGGTCGCGCCGCGGCACGGGCCCAGCCGGAGCGTGCCTTTGTCGAGGCACTCAAGATGCTCGGCGAGCAGCTCGAGCACCGGGCCGAAGACCCGGTCGAGGCCGGCGGCGTGTATGCCTTCGTCGGCCCGACCGGCGTGGGCAAGACCACCACGCTTGCCAAGCTGGCCGCGCGCTCGGTCCTGCATCGCGGCCGCGACTCGGTGGCGCTGATCAGCACCGACCGCTTCCGCATCGGCGCCCAGGAGCAGTTGCGCAACTACGCCCGTATCCTTAATGTGCCGTTGCACATCGCCCGGGACGAGACGCACCTGGCGCAGCTGCTCGAGGCCGTATCCGATAAGCACCTGGTGCTGATCGACACCTCCGGGATGTCGCAGCGCGACTTCCGCATGATGCAGAAGCTCGAGGCCCTGATGGGCGCGGGCGAGGCGGTCAAGCTCCTGCTGGTGCTGTCCGCCAACGCCCAGTACCCGGCGCTCGAGGACGTCAAGAAACGCTTTGCCGGCCTGCCGCTGCACGGCACCGTGCTGACCAAGCTCGACGAGACCGTCCTGCTCGGCGGCGGGCTCGCCGCCCTGGTCCGCCCGCTGGCCGGGGCCGACGGCGAGCCGCACCGGCTGCCGCTGGTCTGCGCCGGCGTCGGTCAGCGCGTGCCGGAGGACCTCTGGTTCCCGAAGGCCGCCGACCTGATCAAGCAGGCCCTGGAAATGGGGCAGTCACAACTCGAACACACCGACCGGGATGATCCGCTGTGGATGCTCAATCAAGCCGGATGACAACCCAACCCGTCAGCGGCCACGACCAGGCCGACGGGGCGCGCCACGCCAACGCCAATCGCCCGGTGCGGGTGATCGCCGTGACCAGCGGCAAGGGCGGCGTGGGCAAGACCAACGTCTCGGTCAACCTTTCCGTGGCACTCGCCCGCAGCGGCGACCGGGTGGTATTGATGGATGCCGACCTGGGGCTCGGCAACGTCGACGTCCTGCTTGGTCTACAGTCCCGGGGCAATCTGTCCCACGTGCTCGCCGGGCAGGCGACCCTCGACGAGATCATGCTCGAAGGCCCCGAGGGCATCGGCATCCTGCCGGCGGCCAGCGGGGTGGCCAGCATGGCCGGGCTGACGCCCGCCGAGAACGCCGGGTTGATCTCGGCCTTCTCCGGCATGCGTTGGCCGGTCGACACCCTGGTGGTCGATTCGGCCGCGGGCATCGCCGACTCGGTGGTGCGCTTCGCCGAGGCGGCCAGCGAGGTGGTCGTGGTGGTCTGTGACGAACCCGCCTCGATCACCGATGCCTACGCGGTCATCAAGGTGCTATCGCGCGAGCACGACGTCACCCGCTTCCACGTGGTCGCGAACATGGTGCGCGATGCCGCCGAGGGGCGGCGGCTGTTCGAGAAGCTCTCGGTGGCGGCCAAGCGGTTTCTCGACGTGACGCTCACCCACATGGGATCGGTGCCGTTCGACGATTACCTGCGTCGGGCGGTGCAGCGTCAGAAGACCGTCGTGCAGCTTTACGGCGGGGCGAAGTCGACGCGGGCGTTCACGGCGATGGCGGACAAGGTCAACCAGTGGCCAGTGCCGCGCGGGCCGCAGGGGCAGTTGCAGTTTTTCGTCGAGCGACTGGTGAACAACGCCGAGCTGGACCCCGAGAACCTGCTATGAATGCACGCGCCATGTATCAGAACGTTCAGGCCGGATCGACCGAAGCACTGGTCGCCAAGCACGCCGATCTCGTCAAGCGGGTCGCCTTCCACCTGCTCGGCCGGTTGCCTTCGCACGTCCAGGCCGAGGACCTGATCCAGGCCGGCATGGTCGGGCTCCTGGATGCCGCGCGCCTGTTCGATGGCGACAAGGGCGCGTCGTTCGAGACCTACGCCGGGCTGCGCATCCGTGGCGCGATGCTCGACGAGGTGCGTCGCAACGACTGGGCGCCGCGCTCGGTCTACCGGCGCCAGCGCGAGATCGCCCAGACCGTGGCGGAGATCGAGTCCGAGACCGGGCGCGAGGCGCGCGATGCCGAGGTCTGCGAGCGCATGGGCATCACCCTCGACGAGTACCACGCCGCACTCACCGATTCCTCCTCGGTGCACGTGGGCTCGCTCGATCACGGCGGCGAATCGGAAAACGAGACCTTCGACATCGCCGATCCCAACAGCCGGCAACCCGACGAGGCGCTGGCCGAGGATCACTTCCAGCGCGATCTCGCCGACTGCATCGACGAGCTCCCCGAACGGGAAAGACTGGTGATGTCCCTGTACTATGTCGAGGAACTCAACCAGAAAGAGATCGGCGCGGTGCTCGGCGTCAGCGAGTCGCGCGTCTGCCAGATCCACAACAAGGCGATCATGCGGTTGAAGACCGCGATGAACGCCTGGAAATAGCCGACCGATACCGCGCCCGTTGCTGCGACGGGCTCAATTATTTCCGGTCGGCGCCGATAGACCCTATCAAGCAACCCGAACAAGGCAACCTGCCTGGTACTGACAAACGATCCCAGGGGCGAAAATGGACCGAAACATGAAGATCCTCGTGGTGGACGATTTCTCCACGATGCGCCGGATCATCAAGAACCTCCTCAAGGAGCTTGGCTTCACGAACATCGAGGAGGCCGATGATGGCCAGACGGCATTGCCGCTGCTCAAGCAGGGCAATTTCGATTTTCTCGTCACCGACTGGAACATGCCCGGCATGACCGGCATCGACCTGCTGCGGGCGGTCCGTGCCGATGCGAACCTCGCCAGTCTGCCGGTGCTGATGGTGACCGCCGAGGCCAAGCGCGAGCAGATCGTGCTCGCCGCCCAGGAGGGCGTGAACGGCTATATCGTCAAGCCGTTCAACGGGGCCACCCTCAAGGAGAAGATCGACAAGATCTTCGAACGCGTCGAATCGTAGGGGCGCGGGATGACTCAAACAGAAGAGCAGGATTTCCAGCCGGTGGTCGGTCGCGAGAAGCGCCTGGCCGATGCCCGCGCGCTGGTGGAAGCGATCGAGAACGAGGATTCGGCCGGTGAGGCGCAACTGATCGGCGAGCTCACGGCTGCCTACTCGGGCAACATCTTCGACGAGGTCGGGCGGATGACCCGCGAGGTGCACGACACCTTGAAGAGCTTCGCCGAGGACGAGCGCCTGGGCGCGTTGGCCGAGGACGAGATGCCGGACGCGCGCGACCGCCTTCGCTACGTGATCACCCTGACCGAGCAGGCGGCCACGCGCACCCTGACCATCACCGAGGAAGCCACGCCCACTGCCGAGCAGATCGTCGATCGCTCGCAGCGACTCAAGGGCGAGCTGACTAAAGTCGCCGCGAGCGAGGCCGATAACGCTCGCCTGGGCGGCGTGGTCGACTCGATGACGCGTTACCTCGACTCGACCACGAATTGCGGCGAGCGCCTCAAGGGGCAGCTCACCGAGATCATGATGGCCCAGGAATTCCAGGACCTGTCCGGCCAGCTCCTGATGCGGGTGATCGACCTGCTCGAGCAGCTCGAGGAAAAGCTGGTCGGGCTGTTGCAGATTACCGCCCCGGTACGCGGCGCCAAGGGAGAGGACGGCAGGTCCGCCCCGGTCGAGCGGGCCGAGGACGGCGTCGGGCCGCAGTTGCCCAACGCCGGGGACAACGTGGTCAAGAACCAGGACGACGTCGACGACCTACTCGCCAGCCTGGGGTTCTGACCCGGCCGGTCGAGAAAATTGCCCGTCCGGCACGGCCGGGCAGGAACGTGGCGCCCACAGGGAAACGCCACCGAGCGAATGAGAGGCAAGCATGGCATTCGAACCCGACAACGAGCTGTTGCAGGACTTCCTGATCGAGGCCGGTGAGCTGCTCAACGGGCTGGATCAGCAGCTGATCGAGCTGGAGCAGTCGCCCGATGACGCCGACCGGCTCAATTCGGTGTTCCGCGCCTTCCATACCATCAAGGGCGGGGCCGGCTTCCTCGAGGTGCACCCGCTGGTGGAGGTCTGCCACCGCGCCGAGGACATCTTCAACCTGCTGCGCAACCACGAGATCACCATGAACAGCCGCATCATGGACGTGATGCTGCAGGTGATCGACGTGCTCAACGACATGTTCGACGCCCTGCGTGGCGGCCAGTACCCGGAAGACGTCTCCAAGGCCTTCCTCAAGGAAATCGAGGGGCTGGCCCACCAGGACGACGCCCCCGCGCCCGCCGCCCCGGCCGAGCCCGCCCCGAGCGAGGCCTCCGCGCGCGCCGAACCCACCCCGGCCACCGAGCCCATGGCCGACGAGGACGACGCCTTCGATCGCATGCTCGCCGACCTGGATGCTGCCGAGTCGGAATCCCCGTCGGCAAGCGGCGGCGCCGACGACCTGATCAGCGACGAGGAGTTCGAGAGCCTGCTCGACGAACTCCACGGCAAGGGCAAGTTCCAGGCGCCGACGCCGGAGGCGGATGCCGACAACGCCGAGGAGGCGAGCAGCGCCGCGGATTCCGACGAGATCACCGACGAGGAATTCGAGGCGGTGCTCGACGGGCTCTACGGCAAGGGCAAGGGGCCGACGGCCGCGGCCCCCAAGGCCGATGAGCCGGCCGAGGCGGCTGCCCCCGCGCCGTCGCCGCAGCCGGCCGCCGCCAAGAGCGAACCGCCCAAGCCGGCGGCAAAGCCTGCCGAGTCCACCAAGCCGGAGGCCAAGGCCAAGGGCGCCGACGCCCACAAGGCCCCGGTGGAAACCACCGTGCGTGTCGATACCGAACGGCTCGACAGCATCATGAACCTGGTGGGCGAGCTGGTGCTGGTGCGCAACCGCATGAACACGCTCAAGTCGACCTTCGAGAACGAGGAGATCGCCTCGGTCATCGCCACGCTCGACATGGTCACCTCCGACCTGCAGGGCGCGGTGATGAAGACCCGCATGCAGCCGGTCAAGAAGGTGTTCGGCCGCTTCCCGCGGGTGGTGCGCGATACCGCGCGCACGCTGGGCAAGGAGGTCAACCTCGAGCTCGAGGGCGAGGACACCGACCTCGACAAGAACCTGGTCGAGGCCCTGGCCGACCCGCTGATCCACCTGGTACGCAACGCGGTCGACCACGGCATCGAGATGCCGGACGACCGCGAGGCGAACGGCAAGGATCGCGCGGGTACCGTGCTGCTCTCGGCCGCGCAGGAGGGCGATCACATTCGCCTGTCCATCCAGGATGACGGCTCCGGGATGGACGCCGAGGTGTTGCGTCGCAAGGGCGTGGAGAAGGGGGTGGTCGATCCCGACACCGCCGAGCGCCTCACCGACCAGGAATGCTTCGAGCTGATCCTGCACCCGGGCTTTTCCACCAAAGACCAGATTTCCGACATTTCCGGTCGTGGCGTGGGCATGGACGTGGTCAAGACCGCGATCACCAAGCTCTCGGGCACCATCAGCATCGACTCGGTGCAGGGCGAGGGTACCCAGATCAACATCAAGGTACCGCTGACGCTGGCGATCCTGCCGACGCTGATGGTGATCGTCTCCGGTCGCAAGTACGCCATCCCGCTGTCGGTGGTCAACGAGATCTTCGAGATGGCCGACAAGGAAGTGAACGTGGTCGACGGCCAGTCGACCATCACGGTGCGCGACCGCGCCGTGCCGCTGTTCCGCATGACCGACTGGCTGGCCCTGCGTGGCGAAAAGCCGGGCACGCGCTGCGAGACCGACCAGGTGGTCATGGTCCAGCATGGCGCGCAATTGATGGCCCTGGTGGTCGACTCGGTCATCGGCCAGGAAGAAGTGGTGATCAAGCCCTTGGGCGAGCTCCTGCGGGTGGTCGACGGGTTTGCCGGCGCGACCATCACCGGCGACGGACACATCGCCCTGATCCTCGACCTGCCGGGCATGGTGCGCCGCAACACCGGCCGTGGTCGTCAACGCCTGCGTTCGGTGGCCTGACCGATGCCGATCCGCCTTCTGATCGTCGACGACTCGCTGTTCTTTCGCCGTGCGCTGCGTGAGGTCTTCTCCAGCGACCCGCGCCTGGAAGTGGTGGGCGAGGCGTCAAACGGCCGTCAGGCCGTGCTCAAGGCCTGCGAACTCAAGCCCGACATCATCACCATGGACGTCGAGATGCCGATCATGGACGGCATCTCGGCGGTGCGACGGATCACGGATCGTTGCCCGACCCCCATCCTGATGCTCTCGGCCCTGACCAAGGCCGGGGCCGAGGCCACGCTCGATGCGCTGGATGCCGGCGCGGTCGACTTTTTTCCCAAGAACGGCGACGACCCGGAGGATACGCTGGCCCGCTCCGGGCGGCGGCTGTGCTCGCGGGTACGTATGCTGGCGCTGCGCTCGCAGCGCGAGTCCGGCTCCGGGGGGGCTGGTGCCGGGGCACGTTCGGAGACCCCTCCGGCGGCTTCCGAACCGCGACAACGCGGCGGGCGAAGTGCGCCCAGCGGCTTTCTCAGCCGCCAGGGCCTGGTCGTGATCGGTGCATCGACCGGTGGCCCGGCCGCCGTGCCGGCCGTGCTCGGCAAGCTGCCCACGGACTTTCCGGTGCCGATCGTGATCGCCCAGCACATGCCCGGCGCCTTCACCGGCCCGTTCGCCCAGCGGCTGAACGACTCCATGCCGATCCGCGTGATCGAGGCCTCCGACGGCGAGGTGCTCCGCCCGGGCACCGCCTACGTCATCCCGGGTGGCAAGCACGGCGAGCTCGCCGGACGGCACGGTGCCTACAAGCTCAACCTGCGCGCCCCGGTTGCCGATGAACACTACCGGCCGAGCGTCAGCCTGGCGTTTTCCTCGGCCGCGCGCGTGGCCGGGGACGACCTGCTGGCGGTGGTGCTGACCGGCATGGGGGACGACGGCGCCGAAGGGGCGCGTCAGGTCACTGCGGCGCGCGGTCATGTCTGGGCGCAGGATCAGGCGACCAGCGTCATCTACGGGATGCCGGCGGCCGTGGCCAAGGCAAACCTGGCCGAGTCGATCCTGCCCCTGGGGCAGATCGGCGCGGCGATCGGAGGGGCATTGCGATGAAGATCTGGGCCGTAGCGAATCAGAAGGGCGGGGTGGGCAAGACCACCACCAGCGTCAGCCTGGCCGGGCATCTCGCCCGCGAAGGCAAGCGGGTGCTGCTGGTCGACCTCGACCCGCACGGTTCCATGACCGTCTACTTCGGCATGGAACCCGAGGCCCCGGGCGCGAGTGTCTACTCGCTGTTCAAGTCGGCCGCCGAGGGCCAGCCGCTCGACCCGGCCCGCGTGGTGCACCCCACCGCGTTCGACGGCATCAGCCTGATGCCGGCCTCCACGGCGCTGGCCACGCTCGACCGTCAGCTCGGCATGCGTGACGGCATGGGGCTGGTGCTCAAGCGCTCGATCGACCGCATCCGCGACGACTATGACTACGTCCTGATCGACTGCCCGCCGATCCTGGGCGTGACCATGGTCAATGCCCTGGCGCTGGCCGAGTTCCTGATCGTGCCGGTGCAGACCGAATTCCTCGCGCTCAAGGGCCTCGAGCGGATGCTGCGGACCTTGGCGATGGTGCAGCGCTCGCGCCGGCAGCGACTCGAGTACGTGATCCTGCCGACCATGTTCGACCGTCGTACGCGGGCCTCCCACGACACGCTGCGCATCCTGCACGATCGCTATCACGACGACGTCTGGACCGACGTCATCCCGATCGACACCCAGTTCCGCGAGGCGAGTCGCCAGGGCAAGCCCTTGCCGATGATCCAACCGGACGCCCGCGGCAGCGAGGCGTACAAGCAGTTTCTCCACTGGCTGGAAACCCACGTCGGGGGGCAGGCGATGGCGCCCGCCGCCGAGCTGGGTGCCAGCGGTGCCCGTCTGCAGGAGTCCCGCTGATGGCCGCCGAAAAGCAGCATGACAGCCGGCAGTCGATCGTCGATCAGGACGCCGCGATCACGGCCTACCTCGACGGGCTGCTGCGTGACCCCGAGGCCGATGGCCAGCCCGAGGCCAGCGCACCCCGTCGTGCGCCCGGGCTCAAGGTGATCAACGTGCCGGAGGAAGCCCCGGTCGCCGCCGACGCCACCCCGGCGCCCGCCGCCCCCGTCGAGCAGCCGGCCGACGAGGGGGAGACCGGCGCGGCCAGCGACGTGACTGCCGAGTTCGACGACGTTGCCGAATCCGACCTCCTGGAGGCCGCCGGTGCCGAATCTCGTCCGATGGAGGCCGAGTCGTCCGTGGAGACGATGGACGAGGCGTCCGCGCCCGTCGAATCGGCTGCCGCGGAGACGACGAGCGAGCCCGCGACCGCCGATCATGAGCCGGAAGCCACGGCTGTCCCGGCCGAGCCGGTGCAGGACGACCGCTGGGCCTGGCTGCGCGTCGGTGGCATGACCATGGCCGTCCCGGCCGGTGCCGTGGCCTCGCGGCACGCGGACCCCGTGCTGGATCCGGTCCCGGGCGCGCCGGCCCACGTGGCCGGTGCGCTGAACGTCGACGGGCGTCCGCGCCTGATCCTGTCGTTGGCGACGCTTACCGGTCTGCGCGAGCGAGACAATGCCGCGCGCGAGGTCTTCCTGCTCGGCAAGGGCGGCTTGTGGGGCGTGGTCGGTGAACGTGTCGATCAGCCGCCCGCATTGGACGACGAGGCCGTCGAGTGGCGCAGCGAGTCACAGAAAGCGGGTCGCCGTCCGTGGCTTTCGGGCACGGCGTCGGCGATGGGTGTGGCCGTGCTCGACGAAACCGGCCTACGCGCGGCGCTGCGAGCGTCTCGGTGATCCAGGTGACCCAAGAGGTGAACACAAGATGAATCAAGCGATGGAAAAGACCCGGACCGCGGAAGAGTACGACGAGGAACTCGAGGCGCAGGACCAGGGGCCCTTGTCGCGCTGGGTCAACTTCACCGTCGATGACGAGACCTACGCCCTGAACGTGCTGGACGTCCAGGAGGTGTTGCGCGACGCGGAGATCACCCCGATTCCCGGGGCCCCGGACGCCATCATTGGCATCATCAACCTGCGCGGCAACGTGGTGACCGTGGTGGACGCCCGCACCTTCTTCGGCCTCGAGGAAAAGGCCTGGGACGAGAACAGCCGGATCATGGTCATCGAGGTGGCCTCGGGCGAGATCGTCGGCCTGGTGGTCGACAGTGTCGCCGAGGTAATCGCGCTGCCGCAGACGGTGGTCGATCAGGCCATGATGGCGGTCGCCGATGACCGGGCGCGACATATCCTGGGCATCGTGCCGCAGGACGAGAAATTGATTATCCTTGTCGACATGAAGAGTCTCTCCGAAATCTCGACCCCATGACCCTGCCGCCCCTCTGGCTTGCAGCCGCCGCCCTGGTCCTCGGCCTGATCGTCCTGTTGGTCACCCTGTCCCTGCATCGCGGGGTCAAGCGGGCGCAGCTGACCCGAGAGCGGTGGTTCCAGACCCAGCTGGAGCGCCTCGAACGGGAACATCGCGGTCTCGAGTCGGCACTGGCCGGTTTCGGTCGGCACATCGATCAGATCGACGAGCGCGTCGAGACACTCGGCGAACGGATTACCCAGCTCAACGCGCGCATCGATGCGGTGGCGGCCGACGACGATCAGCCGGGCTTCGGTCATGCGCTGCGACTGGCCTCGCAGGGACGGGTAAGCGTCGACGAGCTGATCGAGGACTTCGGCCTGTCGGAGAGCGAAGCGCGGCTGCTGATGCAGGTCAATCGGCCGGAAGAGGATCGCCGCTTTTCGCCGTGATGCGGGCTCCGTCGCTCCGCTCGTCGGCGGATGACAGGCAACAGACGAAAGAAGGCCCGCCAATCTGGCGGGCCTTCTTTCGTTGGGGTCAGGGAAACCCGGCGGGGTTTCCTGGGATGGTGTGTCCGTCAGTCCTCGGCCTCGCGCTCGGCGGCCGCGCGGATCGCCTCGCGCAGCAACTCGCGCACCGGGGCCGTGTCCGGGCGCTTGCCGTGCCAGAGGGTGAAACTCTCGGCCGCCTGCTCGACGAGCATGCCCAGTCCGTCCAGGGCACGCCCCCCGCGCGATGCGCCCCATTCCATGAACACCGTCGGCTTGGCGCCGTAGGCCATGTCGTAGGTCACGGTGCCCGAGCCGACCAGGGCGTCCGGCAGCGGGGGAAGCTGCGCCGTCAGGCTGGCCGGTGTGGCATTGATGATCAGGTCGAAGCGGGATTCCTCGATGCCCGCCAGCGGACAGCCGGAGAGCAGGCAGTCGCCGGCGGCGTCGCTGAATTCCTCGACCAGGCCGTAGGCCCGTTCGGGGTTGCGGTTGGCGACCACCAGCTCCTGGGGCGCTTGTTGCAGGAGGGGGGCAAGCACTCCGCGCGTCGCCCCACCGGCGCCCAGGATCAGCAGGCGACGGCGGGTGATCTCGACCCCATGGAAGGCGAGATCGTTGACCAGGCCGACGCCATCGGTGTTGTCGGCGTAGATCGGCTCGTCGCCGGACTCCGGGAAAACCAGCGTGTTGGCCGCCAGGGCCCGCTGGGCGCGCTCGCTGTGTGTCGTTGCCAGGTCGAAGGCCTCCAGCTTGAACGGCACGGTCACGTTCATGCCGCGACCGCCGCGCTCGATGAAGGCGGCCACGGCCTCCTCGAAGCCGTCGATCGGCGCCCAGATCTTCTCGTAGGTCAGCTCGATGCCAACCTGACGGGCGAAGGCGCGGTGGATCAGCGGGGATCGCGAATGCTCGATCGGATTGCCGATCACGGCGTACAGCGCTGGCGTGTTGGTGGCCATTGGGGTCCGGGTCACAGGTTCATGGGGGCGAGGTGCTCGCGCGACCAGGCGGCCCGTTCGGCCGCCGTTTCATCGCGCGAGAGGTGGTCGACGTGCTGGTCGACGCGCTCGATACGGTGACGCAATCCCTCGCCGTTTGCAACCTGGATGGAGAGCCCCGGACGGGCGTTTAGCTCGAGGATCAACGGCCCCAGCTCGCGGTCGAGGACCACGTCCACGCCCAGGTAGCCAAGCCCCGTCATGTCACTGCATTTGGCGGCCATTTCCAGCAGTGACTGCCACTCGGGAATCGCCACGCCGCTGATTGGTTCGCGGGTGTCCGGGTGGTGGGTGACGCGCCGGTTGTGGGCAACGCCGTCGAGGGTGTGGCCACCGGCCATGTCCACCCCGGCGCCGATCGCCCCCTGGTGCAGGTTGGCCTTGCCGTCGGACTGAGTGGTGGGCAGCCGCACCATCGCCATCAGCGGGTAGCCCCGGTAGACGATGGTGCGGATGTCCGGCACGCCCTGGAAGCTGATCTTCTCGAACAGCGGCGAGAACTTGACCCGGTACTCGATCATCGCGACATCGGGCCGCCCGCCGAGGCTGTAGGCCCCGGCCAGGATGTTGGAGATGTGCAGGCCGATCGCGTCGATGCCGATCGCCCGCCCCG
This sequence comes from Guyparkeria sp. SB14A, assembly GCF_005096345.1. Taxonomy (NCBI): domain Bacteria; kingdom Pseudomonadati; phylum Pseudomonadota; class Gammaproteobacteria; order Chromatiales; family Thioalkalibacteraceae; genus Guyparkeria; species Guyparkeria sp. SB14A. Next base: position 11,801 of record NZ_SWAW01000021.1, read on the forward strand.
AGCTCTTGCGGTAGACCAGCGGCTTGTCCGACTGCTTGCCGTCGATCACCAGGATGCCGTCACCGCCGGCGCCGTTGGCCGGCTTGATCACGAACTCCTCGTGCTCGCCTACCCACTTGGCCAGCTGCTTGATCTCGTGGGTGCTGCGGATCACCCCGTAGAGGGCCGGGACCCGGAGGCCGGATTCCTCGGCCAGCTCCTTGGTCAACAGCTTGTCGTCAACCAGCGGGTAGTAGCGGCGCTCGTTCATCTGGGCGATGAACTCGCCGTTGCGCTGGTTCATGCCCAATACCCCCAGCTCCCTGAGCCGGCGCGGGGAAATCGGCCAGTCGATCGCCATCAGCGTGGCTCCCCCGGCCGATCGTTTCCGGTCGGCTCGGGGCGGCGTGCCTGCGCGAGCGTCTTGAAGGCGCGGAAGCGGAACAGCTCGGTGAGTCGGTAGCCGGTGTAGCGACCGATCAGCAGGGTGAAGGCGAGCACGACCAGCAGCAGCTCGGGGAAAACGAAGAACAGGTGGGTGACGTAGGTATTGACCATGACCAGGTAGGCCAGTGCCGCGACCACCAGGGAGCCGGTTGCCTGCGCCAACGCGTCACCGGGGCCGTGTTCCTCCCAGACGATCGAGACCCGCTCGATGGTCATCGCCAGGATCACCATCGGGAACAGCCCGACCGACAGGCCGATGTCGAGGCCCAGGCGATGCGAGACGATGCTGATCAGCGCCATCAGCAGGATCACCACGATCACCACCGCGGCCAGTCGCGGCACCAGCAGCAGCTTGAGACGCTCGAGGTAGAACCGGATCGCCAGGCCCAGGGCGACGATCAGCGTGAACAGCACCACGCCGCCGACCAGCTGCGTCTCCCGGAAGGACAGCGCGATCAGCACCGGCATGAACGTGCCGAAGGTGCGGATGCCGATCACGTTGCGCAGCAGCACGATGATCAGGGCGCCGAGCGGTACCAGCAGCAGGACGCGGTAGGTGTTCTGCGCGTCGATCGGCAGGTCGAGCAGCGAGAAGTCCATCAGCCGGGACTCGGCGATGGTCGATTGCAGCTGGGCGGTTTCCACGGCGTCACGCAGGTTGCGCGTGGTCGCAAAGGTGAGCTCCACGTCCTCGAGCCCCGAGGTGGTCAACGCCGGCTGGTCGCCATGCCACCAGACCAGGAACTGGCGTGGGTAGCCGACGGTGCCGGTGCGCGGATCGATCGGTACCCAGCGACGCGAGTTGTGGACTTCGAGCCAGGTCGTCGGCGTGAGATTGCGGCCCTCGTCGGTCAGCATCACCCCGTGAGACATGCGCGCCGGGATGCGCGCGATGGCGAGCAGGCGGATCGCGAGCCGGGTGCGCTCGGTCTCGGTGGCGTCCGGCTTGAGGAACGCGGCGATGTTCTCGTCCGGGCGACTGGCGTTGACCTCCTTGACCAGCAGGGTGGCGAAGGTCTGGATGTCCGCCGAGCCGGCACGGATGTCCTCGACAAACGATTCGGCGGCCGACTTGAGGGGCTCCTCGAGCTTGGGCGGCGCGGCCGGGCCGGGGTAGGGCGAGGGCTGGATCTCTTCCTGGTCGCGGTAGACCGTTGCCTGGTAGTACAGGGTCTGGTTGCCCTCGGGGTTGCGTTTGGTCCAGACCGCCTCGCGTTGCCGGTCGCTCGACTGGGTGGTCAGGCCCCAGCCGCGCGAGACGAAACCCTCGTCGAGCAGGGTGTAGTGAGGCGGGTCGCTGGGCAGGGCGAAGCGGACCGAGGCCGGGGCCGTGCCCGGGTCCACCGCGATCTGTGCCTCGACCGTCCAGGTCTCCGTCTCGCGGTCCGGTGTCAGGGGAAAGCCCAGCGTGTCGTACTTGTACCAGGCGACCGAGAGGCCGACAACGGTCAGCAAAAGGACGACGAACAGTAGGTGAAGGCGTCTCATGATCGCGGGCAGGGCTCCGGCGGCGGGTTAGCTTGGTTCAAGCGGTGGACGGGTTACGGGTGGGGCCCCGTCGCCGTCCGAGTCACTCGCAGCTTGGCTCACGGGTGTCCTTGACCGCCGAGTCCACCAGCACGTGACCGGCCAGGTGGTTGCGGCCGACCAGCAGTGGGTAGTTCCATTTTTCGCGGTTGGTCAGGCTGACTTCCTCGGTGATCAGACGATCGCCGATGCAGAGGTCGAGTTCGACCACGTAGCGCTCCTGCGAGTCCTTGCCGTGGCGCTTGATGTGCACGATGCGGGTGACGGGTTCCTCGAGCTGCTGCTCTTCCTCGGTGTCACGGTTGACCACCGTGAAGCGCACCCAGTCCTCGCCGTCCTTCTCGAACTTCTCGATCTCGCGGGCATCGATCGACGAGGTGGTCGCGCCGGTGTCGAGCTTGCCGCGCATGTTGCGCTCGAGTTCCATCACGCGCACGTCCTCGATGTAACCGAAGATCTGCTTGTGCGTGTTGTCGTCGGCCTGGACCGGGACGGCCAGCAGGCAGGCCAGCATGGCCGCGCCGATGGTCCCGGTAGCTGCGATTCGATAGCGACTCATCAGCGATTACCCGTCGATCTTGCGAATGTCGCCGTCCGCCGTGCCGAGGATCAGCACGTCGGCCGGGCGCAGCGCGAAAATGCCGACGGTTACGACGCCGGGCAGGTCGTTGAGTTCCGTCTCGAGCTTGGCCGGCTCCATGATGCGCAGGTTGTGCACGTCGAGGATCTGGTTGCCGTTATCGGTGACGAAGCCGTCGCGGTAGACCGGCTGGCCGCCGCGCTTGACCAGTTCGCGGGCGATCATGCTGCGCGCCATCGGGATCACTTCGACCGGCAGCGGGAAGGCGCCCAGCACGTCGACGAGCTTGGTCTCGTCGGCGATGCAGACGAACTTCTTGGCCATCTGTGCGATGATCTTCTCGCGGGTCAGCGCACCGCCGCCGCCCTTGATCAGCTGCAGGTTTTCGTTCGACTCGTCGGCGCCGTCGATGTAGACCGGCACGGAGTCGACGCTGTTGAGGTCGAACACCTCGATGCCGTGGTCCTTCAGGCGCTGGGTGGAGGCCTCGGAGCTCGAGACCGCGCCCTCGATGCGGTTCTTGATCTTGGCCAGCTCGTCGATGAAGTAGTTGACCGTCGAGCCGGTGCCCACGCCGACGATGCTGCCTGCCGGTACGTACTCGATGGCGGCCTGGGCGGCCAGCTTCTTGCCTTGCTCGGTGTTGCTCATTCCAAAGTCACTCTAGTCGGGATGGGACCAACGGGGCGGCTCGACGCCGCGGGGCCCCAAAGGTTTGCTCCGGGCATTGCCCCGGGGATTACCCCAGGGTTTTCCGGGTTTCTGATAACCTCTTATCCTATATCACTCGCGCCGTTTGGCGGGCAACAGCCCCGATGTCGGCGCCCAATCACCCATCACGAGGTGCGGACTTGACGCCCCTGTTGCGCGACTATCTCGAGGCGATCCTCAAGGCCCGGGTCTACGACGTGGCGATCGAGTCGCCGCTTGAACCGGCCATCCAGCTTTCCGAACGCATCGGCAACCGGGTGCTCTTGAAGCGCGAGGACATGCAGCCGGTGTTCTCCTTCAAGCTGCGCGGCGCCTATCACAAGATCCACAAGCTCTGGCGCGAGGGCCGCCTCGGTGGCGGCGTGATTGCTGCCTCGGCCGGCAACCACGCCCAGGGGGTGGCGCTGGCCGCCCAGACCCTGGGCCTGCGCGCGGTGATCGTGATGCCCGAGACCACCCCGGCGATCAAGGTCGATGCCGTGCGTCGCCGCGGCGCCGAGGCGGTGCTGGTGGGCGATGCCTTCGACGATGCCTTCGCCCACGCCAAGACCCTGATCGAGTCCGAGGGGCTTACCTACATCCCGCCCTACGACGACCCCGACATCATCGCCGGGCAGGGCACCGTGGGCGCGGAAATCCTGCGCCACCATCCCGATCCGATCCACGCGATCTTCGTGCCGGTCGGTGGTGGCGGGTTGATTGCCGGCGTGGCCGCCTACGTGAAGGCCCTGCGCCCGGAGATCCGCGTGATCGGCGTCGAGCCCGAGGATGCCGCCTGTCTCGCCGCGGCGATGGCCGCCGACGAGCGGGTGATCCTCGAGCAGGTCGGCCTGTTCGCCGATGGCGTCGCCGTGAGCCAGATCGGCGAGTACCCCTTCGAGGTGGCGCGCGAGGCGGTCGACGAGGTCATCACCGTGGATATCGACGAGATGGCCGCGGCGATCAAGGACATCTTCGACGACACCCGCAGCATCAACGAGGCGGCCGGGGCGCTCGCCACCGCGGGGCTCAAGCGCTACGCCCGCGAGCGGGGTCTGACCGGCGAGACCCTGGTCGCGATCGCCTCCGGGGCGAACATGAACTTCGACCGGCTGCGCTTCGTCGCCGAGCGTGCCGAGATCGGCGAGCACCGCGAGGCGCTGTACGCGGTCACGATCCCCGAGCGGCCGGGCGCGTTCCTCGCCTTCTGCGAGCTGTTGGGTCGGCGCCAGATCACGGAGTTCAACTACCGCTACGCCGATGCCGACCGGGCGCATATCTTCGTCGGCATCAAGCTCGCCGAACAGGCCGACCGCCAGCGTGTCTACGAGCAGCTTTGCGCGGCCGACTACCCCGTGATCGATCTCACCGACAACGAGATGGCCAAGCTGCACGGGCGGCACATGGTTGGCGGGCACGCGGGCGATATCCGCGACGAGCGGCTGTTCCGCTTCGAGTTTCCCGAGCGTCCCGGGGCCCTCTTGAAGTTCCTCTCCCACCTGGGGGCGCGCTGGAACATCAGCCTGTTCCACTACCGCAACCACGGTGCCGACTACGGTCGGGTGCTGGTGGGCATCCAGGTGCCCGAGGCCGAGGTCGACGAGTTGACCACCTACCTCGAGCAGCTGCGCTATCCCTACTGGGCCGAGAGCGACAACCCGGTCTACCCGCTGTTCCTGGCGTAGGCCGGGGCCGGCAGGGGTCAAAAGAAACCGCGCCGAGGCGCGGTTTTTTCGTTTCCGTGGGGCGGGGCGTGTCAGCCCTGATCCTCCAGCGAGAGAATGTGCTCCCACTGGTCCTCGGTCACCGGCATGATCGACAGGCGGTTGCCGCGGCGTACCAGCGGCATCTCCTCGAGGGCCGGGTCGGCCTTGAGCTCGGGCAGCGGGATCAGGCGCTGGGTGTGGCGGACGTACTTGACGTCCACCAGCAGCCAGCGCGGCTTGTCCGGGTCGGACTTCGGATCGTAGTACTTCTCGTCCGGGTCGAAGGCGGTGGGGTCCGGGCGCGCCTCGCTGACGATGTCCATGATGCCGACGATGCCCGGGACCTTGGTGTTCGAATGGTAGAAGAAGGCCCGGTCGCCCGGCTTCATCTCGTCCCGGATCATGTTGCGCACCTGGTAGTTGCGAATGCCGTCCCAGGGTTCGGTGCCGACGCGCTCGAGGTCGTCGATGGAAAAGGCGTCGGGCTCGGATTTCATCAGCCAGTAGGCCATGACAGTCTCCTGTGCGTAAATCGGTCGTTCAGTCGGAATCCGGGGCGGTGCGCTGGCGGGCGTCGATCACGCCCGTATCGGTGACGATGTAATCGAGCGGCTGGTCCCAGGGATCGACCGGCAACGAGTCGACTTCCTGGCAGCCGAAGGCCACGCCGATGGCGAGCGGTCGTCGGCCGTGACGCTTGGCCAAGGCGCGATCGTAGAAGCCGGCGCCCATGCCGAGGCGGTTGCCATGCGCATCGAAGCCCACCAGCGGGATCAGCAGGGCATCCAGGCTGTTGATGCCGCGCCGCCGTGGGTCATCGGACTCGATGATGCCGAACTGGTTGGTGCGCCGTCTCGGCATGCGTCGGTGCGAACAGGCCGTGAGCGGATCGGCATGATGGAAGGCCAGTCGGCGGTCGGGCAGGACGCGTGGCAGCCAGATCTGGCCGCGATGGCGTTTGAGCCAGCCGTCGAGCTCGGGCTCGCCGTCGAAGGCGCAGTAGGCGGCGACCGCCCGGAGGGAAAGCCCGCGCGTCAGTCGTTCGAGGCGGGCCTCGAGTCGGCGGATGGCCTGGAATCGATCAAAGCCGCCCAGCGCCTTTCGGCGCGCGCGCAGGGCTTTTCTCAGGGCGGCTTTATCGAGCATCGTCACGATTCGATCAAAGAAGAAGGCCTGCACGCGGGCGGTGTCGCATTCGTGCAGACCTTCTGGGGTGAGGTGTCTTCCAGGGCGCCGCTGGCGGCGCTACGACCTTGAACCGATAGGGTTCAAGTCGGGGACAACGCCTGGCTCATCAGGCTTTCCGCCCAGCTCAAGGCTTGGGCGGACATGCACACAGAACCGTTTTGTTGTCCCCTGTGTCGCAAATTAAGGCTCAAGGGATAGAGCGCAACCTGGCGAACGTCCCAGAAGACTGTCTTCATGCTAGGTCCGCTGGACGGTGCTTTCAAGCATTGTTGCGTCGCCAGGCGATCTGTTCGCCGGCTCAGTGCTGCTCCATGGCCTCGAGCAGGCGGTCGATGCGGCCGGCCAGCTCGCCGTTGTCGAGATCCTCGGGCAACTCGAGTTCACGGCCTTCGAGCAGCTGGCGGGTAATGTTCAGCGCCGCAAGCACGGCAATCCGCTCGGTGCTGAGCACCTTGCTGGTCTTGCGGATTTCGGCCATCTCGTCATTCAGGTACTCGGCCGTGCGCAGCAGCATGCCCTGTTCTTCCGGCGGGCAGACGATTCGGTAATCCTTTTCCATCACCCGGACGGTGACGGGGTGGTTCCGCTGGCTCATGGGTCAATCCTCGCGTTGGGTCTCGGCGGTCTCGTCCTCAAGACGCCGCAACTGGCCGGCCAGTTCCTCGATCCGGTCATGGCTGTGCCCGATCAGTCGGCGCAGTTCCCGGTTTTCCTCGGCCAGTGACGCCGCTTGCGCGCGCATTTCGCTGCGCTCGGCATGGGCTCGCTCGGCGGCGGCGAGCAGTCGTTCGATCTTGTCGGCAAGCCCTTCGGCCATGGTGTCGAATCTCCGCGTGAATCGCCCCAACGCATCCGCTGGGATGCCGGGCGGGATGACGGGTGGGCCGGACCCCGGAAGTCAGGCGGGCGGGCGCCCGGATCTCCGGCGGCAGTCTATCATTTGCCCGGCATAGCGGTGACAATGTGGCCAAAGCCCTCGCCAGGACCCTGGCAAGGGCCTAGCAAGAGCTTGGCAAGAGCTTGGCAACGCCGACAGGCAACCAGACCGGGCAAACACGCAACGAGACGCGCAATGACCGAATATCAACGATTTCAGCAAGCCCTCGACTCGATCGGTGCGCTGGCCAATCCGGCCGAGGCACACGGGGTCCTGATCGGCATGTGGATCGGTGGCGGCCCCGCCGAGGAGTCGCGCTGGCTGGCCGAGCTGGTCGAGGAAGATCAGCCGCCGCAGGCGCCGCCAACGGCGCTTTCCGAGCTCTACCAGCGTCTGGTCGAGCAGGTCACCACGGCCGACAATCTCGGCCTCGATCTGGTGCTGCCCGATGAGGAGACGAGCCTCAAGACGCAGGTGGAAGGGCTGATCGATTTCGCCCAGGGCGTGCTCTACGGCTACGCGATCGAGAATGGCCCCGCCCGCCGAGCGCTCGGGGACGATGCCCGTGAGGTGTTCGACGATCTGGGCGATATCGCCCAGCTTGACCCCGAGTCGGTCAAGACCGAGGACGATGCCTTCGATATCCACCAGATCGAGGAGTATCTCAGCTCCGCGCTGCTGGTGATGTACCTGCAGTTGCACCCGCCGATCCCCGAGACGGCCGGCTCGCAGCGCCTGCAGTAACCCTTGAGCAAGGGCTGCAGGAACATTCCTGCCGGCCTTCCTTGAACACATCGATTCAGACCACGAGCGACGAGATGCAATTGATCGGCCCTTCTCCGACCGAGCGCCGTGAATACCAGCGCCGCCGCAAGCGCCTGATCAAGGCCATCGGCAAGCGCAGTGCCGCCATCGTGCCGGCGGCCGTGGAACAACAGCGCAACCACGACAACCCCTGGCCCTTCCGCCAGTCGAGCGACTTCTACTACCTCACCGGCCTGGCCGAACCGGATGCCCTGTTGCTGATCTGTCCCAAGCGTCCGGAGGGGGAGGTGATCGCCTTCGTCCACCCGCGCGATCCGGAACGCGAGCGCTGGGAGGGGCCGCAACTGGGCACGGAGCGGGCCCCGGCGGCTCTGGGGGTCGATCAGGCCTTCGCCATCGACGAGATCGACGAGCGGCTGCCCGAACTGCTCAAGGGCTACAACAAGTGCTATCTGCCGTTCGATCAGCACGACTGGGTGCTGAATGCCCTGGGCTGGTTCGACGAACTGCGCCGCGGCGCACGCGCGGGTGTCCAGCCGCCGGAAACGATCAAGGATGTTGCCGGCCCGATCCACGAGCAGCGCCTGATCAAGTCGGCGCAGGAGATCGATCGGCTGCGTCGGGCGTGCGCCGTGTCGGTCGAGGCGCACCTGGCCGCCGCGCGCGGCGTGCATGCCGGTCTGTTCGAGTTCGAGATCGCCGCGATCCTGCAGAAGGTCTTTGCCAGCGCGCACGGTGAGCCGTCGTTTGCCCCGATCGTTGCCGGCGGCGCCAATGCCTGCGTGCTGCATTATCGTGCCAACGTCGCCGAGCTCAAGGACGGCGATCTGGTGCTGATCGATGCCGGCGCGGAGGTCGACTACTACGCCGGTGACATCACCCGCACCTGGCCGGTCAGCGGCACGTTCAGCAAGCCGCAGCGCGCGCTCTATCAACTGGTGCTCGACGCCCAACTGGCCGCGATCGAGGCGATTGCCCCCGGGGTGTCCTTCGATGCCCCGCATCAGGCCGCCGTGCGTGTGATCACGGACGGGCTGATCGAGCTGGGGTTGATCGAGGGGCCGGTTGACGAGGCGATCGAGGCCGGGCGCTACCGGAGCTACTTCATGCACCGCACCGGCCACTGGCTGGGGTCGGACGTCCATGACGTGGGCGGCTATCGAGTCGATGGTGACTGGCGTGAGCTCGAGCCGGGCATGGTGATGACCGTCGAGCCCGGCCTCTACATCGATCCGCAGTCGGACGCGCCCGAGGAATACCGCGGCATCGGCATTCGCATCGAGGATGACGTGCTGGTCACCGAGGATGGGCACGACGTACTCACCCGCGGGGTGCCCAAGGAAATCGACGCGATCGAGGCCCTGTTCGCCGGGCGCCGTGACCCGGTCAGCGAGCCGCTCGAGTAGATCCTGGAACAACCCCTGGAGTGGACCGGACCATGACACGCAATGCGGCGATGCGCGACGAGGCATTCGACACCGACGTGATGATCGTCGGGGGCGGGATGGTGGGTGGCGTGCTGGCGCGTGCCTTGGCCGCCGATGGCTGGTCGGTCGAGGTGATCGAGCCGCGCCGTCCCGACGAGTCGGCCAGCTTCGATCGCCGCCTGACCGCGGTGGCCGATGCCGGCTGGCAGTATCTCGATACACTCGGACTGGTCGATGCGCCGCTGGCGGCGGCCGCCGAACGTATTCGCGAGGTGCGGGTGTTCGATCGCGGTCACTTCGGCCTGACCCGGATCACCGCCCGATCGGCCGGCGTCGAGGCGCTGGGCTACGTCATGCCCAACCGGGCGCTGGGCGAACGGCTCGAATCCCTGCTGGCCGAGCCGCCGACGGGCGAGGGCCGTATCCGGTATCACCGACCGGCACGCTACGAGAGCCATGACGGCGATGCCGAGGGTGTGAACGTCGAGATCCACCACGACGATGAGGGCACGCTCACCCGGCGCGTACGTCTGATCGTGGCGGCGGACGGCGCGGAATCGGCGGTGCGCGAACAGGCGGACATGGCCGTCACGCGTCGCGAATACGATCAGGTGGCCACGGTGGCCACGGCCATGCCGGCACGCCCGCACGGCGGGGTGGCGTTCGAGTGTTTCACCACCGGCGGCCCGCTGGCGGTGCTCCCGGCCGCCGAGGGGCGAGTATCGCTGGTCTGGGTGGCGCGTCGCGCCGAGGCCGAGCGACTCGCCACACTGGATGACGCGGCCTTCGCCGAGGCGGTGGATGAGACCTTCGGTCACCGGCTGGGTGGCTTTTCGGCACTCACGCCGCGTGGGCAGTATCCGCTGACCCTGGTGACCGCGAAAGAGCCGGTCGCCGATCGGCTGGTGGTGCTGGGCAATGCCGCTCATGCCCTGCATCCGGTCGCCGGTCAGGGTTTCAATCTCTGCCTGCGTGACATCCGCGATCTTGCCCGGGTGTTGCGTGCCGACCGCGGTGCGTCGGTCGACCCGGGTGATCCGGCGCGGCTCGAGCGCTACCGCTCGCTGCGCGCGGCCGACTACCGACGCACCATCGGCCTGACCGACGGGCTGGTGCGCGGCTTCTCGCTCGACCTGCCCGGTCTCGGTCACCTGCGTGGCGGGACCCTGTCGTTCTTCGACGGCCTGCTGCCGCTGAAGAACCGCCTGGTGCGGGCCACGCGGGGGATCGCCTGATGGCCTCGAGCACAAGTCGACACCACGCGGACGTGATCGTGGTCGGCGGCGGCATGGTCGGTGCCGCCACGGTCGTGGCGCTGGCGCAGGAGGACCTCGAGGTCGCCCTGATCGAACGCGAGCCGCCGGCCCCGCTGGGTGGCGATGATCCCTTCGATTTGCGTGTCTCGGCGCTGGCCCCGGCTAGCATCGCGCTGCTCGACCGGCTGGGCGCCTGGCCGGGCATCCGCGCCGAGCGGGCCGCGCTCTATCGGCGCATGCGTGTCTTCGACACCGCCGGGCCGGGTGACCTGACCTTCGATGCCGCCGAGGTGGGGCGACCCTACCTGGGTTATATCGTCGAGAACCGGCGCGTTCAGCTGGCATTGTGGAAACAGCTGCGCGAGTTCGACAACGTCGAGTGTTTCACGGGCAGCCAGCCCCAGCGTCTCGAGGTGGGTGATCGGGACGTCACCCTGACGCTCGCCGACGGCCGCGAGCTGCGCGCCGATCTGGTCATTGGTGCCGACGGACAGCGTTCGTGGGTACGCGAGGCCGCGGGCATCGGTGCGGCCAGTCGCGATTACCCGGTCGCCGCCCAGATCCTCTCGGTCGAGACCGCTTACCCGCAGCAGGACATCACCTGGCAGCGATTCACCCCCGACGGCCCGCAGGCCTTCCTGCCGCTGGCCGGCCACCGCGGCTCGCTGGTCTGGTACGACGCCCCCGAACGGATTCGAGCCCGACATGCGCTCTCGCCCGAGGCCCTGGGCGAGGCGGCGATGGCCGCGTTTCCCGACGAGCTCGGCGAGATCACCCGGGTGGCAGGCCAGGCCTGGTTCCCCATCCGGCGGATGCACGCGCATCGCTACTGGGCCGATCGGGTGCTGCTGGTCGGTGACGCCGCGCACTCGATCCACCCGTTGGCCGGGCAGGGGGCGAACCTCGGTTTTGCTGACGTCGAGGCCTTGGCCGACATCGTGCGGGAGATGGGCGATCGCGGTCTCGGCGACGCGCGGCTGGCGCGCGCCTACGAGCGTCGTCGACGCGCGGACAACCAGCTGGTCCAGTCATTGATGGATGGATTCGACTGGGGTTACCGCCGCGTCGATCCATTGACGGTCGCCACGCGCACGGCCGCGACCCAGCTGGTCGCCGGCGTGCCGCCGCTGCGCCGCTGGATGACGCGGATGGCCGGCGGCAGCCGACTGGGGTCGTGACGCGGTGAGGGAAAGCCTCGAGAAGCGCAGCGCCCGGGCCCTCATCCATTGGGGGCTGGCGCTGACGCGTCTGCTCGGGATTGCCGGCGTGGCGGATTTCGAGCGCCAGACCGCACGCCGCTGGGGGGCGCGGCTGGAGATGCCGCTGCTGCTGATCACCTTCTGGATCCCGTTCCAGTGGTACCTGGTGCACACCGGGCGCATGGACCCGACCGACGGGTTCTGGATCGACCAGCTGATCTGGGGATTCTTTCTCGTCGAGCAGTTGATCCTGCTCTCCACCGTTCATGACCGCGGCTTCTATCTGAAGACCAACTGGCTGATGGTGGCGGTGGTGCTGCTCGGCCTGCCCCTGATCCTGTTCGAGGCGGTCGAGCTGTTGCTCGGTCTGCGCCTGTTGCGCGGGCTGCTGGTCGTGATCACCGCCCTGCGCCTGGGGCGACGCTACTTCCGCGAGCTTGGCCGGCACGTTTTTTTCGCCATCAGCCTGATGACCGCCTTCCTGATCGTGCTGGGCGGGGCGCTGATGCCCATGGTCGAGCCGGAGACCTTTCCCGAGTTCAGTGACGGGGTCTGGTGGACGCTGGTGACGCTGGCGACGGTCGGCTACGGCGACTACGTGCCGGTGAGCGATACCGGTCGGATGATCGGGCTCGGGTTCGTCGCCATCGCGGTGATCTGGATGAGCCTGATCAGCGCCTCGATCGCCGCCTTCCTCGTGGGCCTGCGCATGGAGGCGAACGCCGAGGAAGACGAACAGGTCGATCGCCACATGATCGAGCGGCTCGAGCGGATCGAGTCCCTGCTCGAGGACATGCGGCACGATCGGCCGAGCGAGGGTCAACGGGGCGACGGGAAATAGCGCGCGACCGGTCGGAGGGCGGCCGGTCCGCGTGGCCTGGGCTCAGGCCGGGCGGTGCCCTGCCACCAGCGCCCAGTCGCCCAGCTCGCGGAAGGTGGTGACCTCGTTGCCGGCCGCCGTCCAGGCCGCGGCCACGGCATCGGCCTGGTGCGTGAGGATGCCGGAGAGCGCAAAGCGGGCGCCCGGCTTCAGGTGCCGGCTCAGCATCGGGGCGAGTTCGATCAGGGTCGGGGCGAGGATGTTCGCCAGCAGCCCATCCACCTGCCGGTCGGCGGGGTAGTCCTGGGCGAGATAGAGCGAGAAGCGCGCCGGCTCGATGTCGTTGAGCTCGGCGTTGCCGCGGCTGGCGGTGAGCGCCTGCGGGTCGATGTCGGTGCCGTCGACCTGGCCCGCACCGAGGCGCAGCGCGGCAATCGCCAGAATCCCCGAGCCGCAGCCGGCATCCAGCCAGTGCTGCCCGGCAATCTCCTGCGATTCCAGCCATTCCAGGCACAGGCGCGTGGTCTCGTGCTTGCCCGTGCCGAAGGCCAAGCCCGGGTCGAGGCGAATCGGCAGGCGGTCGCCCGCGCCCGTGCTCTCTTCCCAGGCCGGCTCGATCACCAGCCGCTCGCCGATCGGCATGGCCGAGAAGTCCGCCTGCGTGCGGCGCACCCAGTCGTCCTCGTCGAACACCGAGTGGCCCAGCCGGTCGAGCAGGGCGGGGCGCAGCAGCCCGTGCAGGGTGCCGACGATGTGCGCCGGCGAAACGCTGCCCTCGAACAGCCCGACCACGCGGGTCTCGGCCCACAGCGGTGCTTCGCCCGGCTGCGGTTCGAGCACCGGCTCGTCACCGAGCTCTTCCAGGGTGACCGACAGCGCGCCGGCAGCCAGCAGGGCATCCTCGACCGCCTCGACGTCGTCGCGCGGCACCTCCAACCACAGGTGCTGCCACTCGTCGGCCATTAGGGACACCTCGAAAAAACTGCTGCGTCACCCGATTGCTGCGTCACGTGCTCGCTCACTCCCCACCTATCTGCTTGATATGTCTCGTCGCTCGCTGGATGCGTAGCAGGCGTAAGCCAGCGGTTCCTTGCACTCGGGCGACTCGCGACGTTTTTTCGAGATGTCCTTAGGAGATGCCAAGCCGTTTGTGCAGGAAGTGGATGTCCATGCCGCCGGCAATGAAGTTCGCGTCCATCATCAGCTCGCGGTGCAGCGGGATGTTCGTCTTGATGCCGTCGACCAGCATTTCCTCGAGCGCGCCGTGCATGCGACGGATGGCCGCCTCGCGATCACCGGCATGGGTGATCAGCTTGCCGATCATCGAGTCGTAGAACGGCGGCACCGAGTAGCCGTTGTAGATGTGCGAGTCGACTCGCACGCCCAGGCCGCCCGGGAAATGCAGGTTGGTGATCTTGCCGGGGCTGGGCGCGAAGGTGGCCGGGTCCTCGGCATTGATACGGCACTCGACGGCGTGCCCGCGAAATTCGACGTCGTCCTGGGTCAGCTGCAGCGGCATGCCCGCGGCGATCGCCAGTTGCTCCTTGACGAGATCGATGCCCGTGATCATCTCGGTGACCGGGTGCTCGACCTGCAGGCGGGTGTTCATCTCGATGAAGTAGAACTCGCCGTTCTCGTACAGGAACTCGAAGGTGCCGGCACCGCGGTAGTTCATGCGCTTGCAGGCCTCGACGCAGACCGCGCCGATCCGGGCGCGCTGCTCGGCGGTGATGCCCGGGGCCGGGGCCTCCTCGATCACCTTCTGGTGGCGGCGCTGCATCGAGCAGTCGCGCTCGCCCAGGTGGATGGCGTTGCCCTGACCGTCGGAGAGCATCTGGACCTCGATGTGGCGCGGGTGCTCGAGGAACTTCTCCATGTAGACCTCGGGGTTGCCGAAGGCCGCCCCCGCTTCGCTCTTGGTCATCTCGATGGCGTGGTGCAGGTGCGCCTCGGTGTGCACGACGCGCATGCCGCGCCCGCCACCGCCACCGGCGGCCTTGATGATGACCGGGTAGCCGATTTCGCGTGCCAGCCGATGGTTCTCGTCCGGGTCGTCGGTCAGCGCGCCTTCCGAGCCGGGCACGCAGGGCACACCGGCGGCGCGCATGGTCTCCTTGGCGGTGACCTTGTCACCCATCATGCGGATGGACTCGGCGGTCGGGCCGATGAAGATGAAGCCGGATTCCTCGACCCGCTCGGCGAAGTCGGCGTTCTCGGAGAGAAAGCCGTAGCCGGGATGGATGGCCGAGGAGTCGGTCAGTTCGGCGGCGGCGATCAGGGCCGGCACATTGAGGTAGGACTCGTTGGAGCGGGCGCCACCGATGCAGACCGACTCGTCGGCGAGGCGGACGTGCTTGAGATCACGGTCGGCGGTGGAATGGACGGCCACCGTGCCGATGTCGAGCTCGCGGCAGGCGCGCAGGATGCGCAGTGCGATCTCGCCGCGGTTGGCGATCAGGACCTTGTTCAACATCTGGGAAAAACTCCTGGGAAGACGAAAGCGGCTGGATACGGGTCGGGCAGGCGGGGCCTTACTCGATCACGAACAGCGGCTGGTCGTATTCCACCGGCTGGCCATTTTCCACCAGGATCGACTTGATCGTGCCGTCGACCTCGGCCTCGATCTGGTTGAACATCTTCATCGCCTCGATGATGCAGATGGTGTCGCCCTTCTTCACGCTGGTGCCCACCTCGACGAACGGGCTGGCATCCGGCGAGGAGGCACGGTAGAAGGTGCCGACCATCGGCGAGTTGATGGTCTTGCCGCTGGCCTCCGGGGCCTCGCTGGCGGCCGGCTCGCCGGACGGCGCCGGGGCGGGCGCCTGTGCCTGGGGGGCGGGTGCCGGGGCGGCGGCGTGCATCACGGCCGGCTGCTGGGAGTGGCGCGAGATGCGTACCGACTCCTCGCCTTCCTTGATCTCGATCTCGGCGACGCCCGACTCTTCGAGCAGTTCGATCAGCTTCTTGACCTTGCGGATATCCATGACGGGTTCTCTTGCGTTGTGCGTTCGAATCAGGCGGACGGTGCGTCCAGATGAGCGATCAGGGCGGTAAGGGCCAGTTCGTAGCCCAGCGCCCCCAGCCCGACGATGCTGCCGACGGCGACATCCGAGAAATAGGAGTGCTGTCGGAACGACTCGCGGGCGTGAATGTTGGAGAGGTGAATCTCGACAAACGGTCGGTCGATGGCGAGCAGGGCATCGCGTAGCGCCACGCTGGTGTGGGTCCAGGCGCCGGGGTTGATCAGCACCCCGTCGATGCCCTCATCGGCCGCGCGGTGCAGCCGGTCGATAGCCTCGCCCTCGTGGTTGCTCTGGAAGTGCTCCAGCGCCGCGCCCTGTCCGTCGGCGGCCCGGTCGAGGCGCTGGCCGATGTCGGCCAGCGTCAGGCACCCGTAGCGCTCGGGCTCGCGGGTGCCGAGCCGATTGAGGTTGGGGCCGTTGAGTACCAGGATCCGTTTCATGGAGACTCGCTCTCGTCGACGGGCGGAATGACCGCGTCCCCGCCGGGTCGGTGAATGCTTGCCCCGCATTGTGCCGGTTGGGGGTGGCGAAGTCACGCGTTCGGTGGCGGTTTTTTGTCAATCGCCACCCATTGGCGGATTTTTCACGAAGTTATAGCCCGGATAAGTAAAGAGCCCCGCGAAAGGCGGGGCTCGAGAGCGGTCAGCGGTTCGAGACGGCCGTGACGTGGCCGAGGAACTCGTCGGGCGGCTGGTAGCCGACCACCCAGTGCTGGCGCACCCGCTCGCCCTCGGCATCCCAGAAGATGATGCCCGGCGGGCCGTACAGGTCGAAGCGCTTGAGCAGGGCCTTGTGATCGGCGTTGTTGGCGGTCACGTCGGCCTGCAACACCAGAAAGCCGCTCAGGGCCTCGATCACGCGCGGATCGCTGAAGGTGTTGTGCTCCATTTCCTTGCAGGAGGTGCACCAGTCGGCGTAGAAGTCGAGCATCACCGGCTGGCCGGCGTTCTTCGCCTGTTCGAGTGCCTCGTCGAGTTCGGCCTCGTTGTCGACCAAGCGGAACTCGAGCTCGGCGACCTCGCCGCCACCGCCGCCCAGCGAGATGCCGGACAGCGGGGCGAACGGCGTGCCCTTGGCGCCGGCGGCGATGCCGATCAGCATCAGCGCGCCCCACAACAGCAGCACTAGGCCGAGCGACTTCCACAGGCGCAGCCAGCCCGAAGCGGCTTCACGCAGCGACTCGGTCGCGCCCATGTAGACCGCCGAGGCGATCAGCAGCACGGCCCACATCAGCTGGGTGACGGCCGCCGGCAGGAAGCGCTCGAGCATCCAGATCGCCACGCCCAGCAGCAGCACGCCGAACACGGCCTTGACCGCATCCATCCAGCCGCCGGCCTTGGGCAGGTACTTGCCGCCCAGCGTGCCGACCAGGATCAGCGGCAGCCCCATGCCGATCGACAGTGCGAACAGCGCCATGCCGCCGATCACGGCGTCACCGGTCTGACCGATGTAGATCAGCGCGCCGGCCAGCGGCGGCGCCATGCAGGGGCCGACGATCAGGGCCGAGAGGAAGCCCATCACGGCGACGCCGGTGAGCGTGCCGCCCTGCTGGCGGTTCTGCGCCTGCATGATGCGTGACTGGATCGAGGAGGGCAGCTGCAGCTCGAAGAAGCCGAACATCGAGAAGGCGAGCGCCACGAAGATCGCGGCGAACACGGAGAGGACCCAGGGGTCCTGGAAGGCCGCCTGCAGGTTGGCGCCGAACAGCCCGGCCAGCACGCCGGCCACCGTGTAGGTGACGGCCATCGCCAGCACGTAGACCAGCGAGAGCACGAAGGCCTTGCGCGTGGTGATGTGCTCGCCCTGGCCGGCGATGATGCCGGACAGGATCGGGATCATCGGGAAGACACAGGGCGTGAAGGCCAGCAACAGACCGAAGATCAAAAAGCCGAGCACGATCGCCCAGGGCGTGCCCTCGATCAGGCGCTGGGTGATCATGTCGGTCTCCGAGCCCGCCGGCGTGGCGGCCTCGGTGGCGGTGTCGGCCGACGTGCCGCCGGACGTCTCGGTGCCGGCCGGTGCCTCGCCGCGCTCATCGCCCAGTGCCGGCATGTCCTCGAGCGGGGTCAGCTCGCCCGCGTCATCCGGTACCTCGTCGAGGCGCTCGGCCTCGCCCGCGGCCGGATCGATCCGCCAGGCCTTCTCCATCGGCGGGTAGCACAGGCCCATGTCGGCGCAGCCCTGGTAGCCGATCACCAGGGTGTAGGGCGAGTCGGCGTCGATGGCCAGCTCGGTTTCCAGTTGGTCGTGGAAGACCCAGACGGTGCCGAAGTTGGGGTCGTCCTTGCGCTCGCCCTCGCCGATGTGGGCGGCGCGGATGGAGGCGTCGCCCGCCACGGCCGCCTTGGTGCGATCGCGGTACAGGTAGTACTCGGGGGCGACGTCGAAGCGCACGAAGACGCTCTCGCCGTCGACGATAACCTCGGGCACGAAGGCCTCTTCGGGGTCCATCGGCTCGTTGCTCGATCCCCCGAAGCCGCCGAGGCTGATGCCGCCGTCGCGGGAGTCCGCGCCGGAGGCGGGAGCCTGCTCCGCGGCCATGTCGGCACCGATTCGGGGCAGGTCGACCGAGAGCTCGTGGGTTTCCGGCGGGTAGCAGACGCCGTGGATATCCGAGCAGCCCTGGTACTCGACCGTGATGGTCGCCTCGCCGCCCGGCGCCGAGTCGATCGGCACCCGCGCGGTAAAGTCTTCCTTGTAGACCGGCGTCTCGCCGAAGACCGGATCGTCGTCGATCACCGCCTCGGGCAGTTGCGGCTCGCCGAGTTCGACCGAGTCGTCGCCACGGATCGAGAGCTTGTCCTGGTAGAGGTGGTAGCCCTCCACGACGCGGAAGTCGAGCTTGAGCTCGCCGTCGTCATGGCTGGCCTCGACACCGAAGGCCTCCTCGGGGCCCAGCAGTTCGGGCTGGGCGGTCGCGGCCGGCTGCCAGGCAAGCGCGACGGCGGCAAGCAGGAAGGTGGCGATTCGCACCCAGGGCGCGGTCACGGAGTGATTTGAACGCATTGCTGAACCCATTCGGAGTAAGACTGGCTGCTTTCGGCCGGCAGGATGACCACCTCGGGGCAGTCGTAAGGGTGATAGTGCTCGATCGCGTCCTTGAGGGCGTCGATCCGCTCGAGGCTGGTCTTCATGTGAAGCTGGTATTCCTCGTCCCGGCACAGCTCGCCTTCCCAGTGGTAGGCCGAGCGGACCGGACCGACGACGTTGACACAGGCGATCAGCCCGTCGGCGAGCAGGCGGGCGCTGAATTCGTCGGCCGCCTTGGGGTCGTCGAGAGTCGTGATGACCAGTGCTATTGTGCTTTGCTCGATCGTCATTACTGTCTGTGCGTTGGCTGGTTTGGTCGCTTGTCCTTGTCGAGCGGCCCGCCGTTGGTCCCGTGCTAGGGCGTCAAGTTCCGCTCGAACGCGCCGGCTCTCGGGCCGAGGGCGCGCGGCTCGGACCGACGACGCCCTGCCGACACCCGAAACCTCGGCGGTAACGGGATCTGGTGGGCATCGCCGACGCGCCGGCTCGACCGTGTATTCGTCGCGGCAGAGCCACGCGCGTGCCGAAACCGAAGCCTAGCGCCACAATCGATAGACGGCAAACAAATCCACTCTACCCCTGAGACGTCATGCGAAAACTGTCCGGATTCATCCTCTTTCTGCCCCTCGTGGAGCTGGTGCTCCTGATCGCGATGGGGGCGGCCATGGGGTTTCTCGTCACGCTGCTGTGGATTGTCGCCACCGGCGTGTGGGGGGCGTGGCTGATGCGTACCGCCGGACCCAGTGCCATGGCGCGGGCGCAGCGTGAGGTCGACGCCACCGGGCGCGGGCAGATCGACGGGCTGGGCGTGGCCGCCAATTTCCTCGGCGGCTTGATGCTGCTGCTGCCGGGGCCGTTGACCGACCTGTTGGGACTGGTGCTGGTCACCCCGTTCCTGCGCCGCCTGGCCTTCGGTGCCTGGCTCGCCGGACGGTTGCAGCAGGTGGTGGTCGAGCGTGGTGGGTTTGGCACCGGACCACAGGGGCCGTTCGGCCCCGACGGCAATGTCTACGATGCCGATCCGGACGATATTCAGCGGAACGAGCCGCGCGACCCGCACCGCCTCGACCGGGACCGCGATCGGTAACGACCCTTCGCCCGGTCAGTCTTCGCCGTCGAGGATTCGCCTGGCCAGCGCCTGGCCGTTTTCCAGGCAATCGCCCACCGCGATGCCCCCGCGCCAATTGCCGATCAGCGACAGGCCGGGGTGCTGTTCGAGTGCCTGGTCGAGGCGTTCGATCCGGGCCAGGTGACCCAGTTCGTACTGCGGGATAGCCCGCTCCCAGCGGCTGACGCGCTGCCAGACCGGTTGCCCCTCGATGCCGAGCAGGTCGCCCAGATCCTTGCCGACCTGGCGGACCAGTTCGGTGTCGCTCATCTCCAATGCCTCCGGGTCCTGACGCCCGCCGATGAAGGCGGTGATCAGCTTGTGGCCGTGCGGTGCGCGGTTCGGAAACAGTGTCGATGAGAACAGCGCGCCCAGCGTGCGCCGGCCTTCGCGGCGCGGGATCAGCACGCCGAAGCCGTCGAGCGGGTGGGCGAGCACGCCCGAGGGGAAGCCCAGGGCCACCGAGGCGACCGGCGGGTAGACGATCTCGTCGAGCGGCTCGGCGAGCATGGGGTCCAGCGGGCGCAGGAGATCGGCGCTGACGTGTGCCGGGGTCGCCAGCACCAGATGGCGGGCCTGCCAGGTGGTGCCGTCCTGGTCGACTGCGCGCCAGCCGCCGGCGACCGACCGCAGGCTTTCCACGCGGCGCCCGCAGGCGATCGTGCTGCCATCGGTCGCGTCGATCCCGGCGGCGAGCCGGTCGGTGAGCGTCTGGATGCCGCCGGGGAAACTGATCAGCTTGCCGCGCCACTCGCGCGGCATCGCCTCCTTGCCCGCGCGGCGCTCCCGTTTTGCCCGTTTCATCGCCGCGAACCCGCCACGGATCAGCGAGCCGTGCTCCTGTTCCAGGGCGGCGAGTCTCGGCATGGCGGCCTGCACGGAGAGCCGGGCCGGGTCACCGGCGTAGACCCCGGAGACGAACGGGTCGACCAGGTAGTCGAGGATGTGCCGCCCCAGCCGGCGCTCGACGAACTGGGCCAGCGTCTCCTCGCCCGACCCGCGGCGCACCCAGGGTTCGCGCAGTATCCGGCCGAGGCTGCGCGGGCCGAGCAGTGGGTTGAACGGGGCCTTGAGCGGATGGGTGGGCAGGGCGAACATCCGCTTGCCCTTGGCGATGTAGCGCTTCTTGCCCGCCTCGCCGGCGAAGATCGCCTCCTCGGTCAGGTCGAGCGCCTCGAGCAGGTGATAGAGCGGCGGCTTGACCATCAGGGTGTTGGGCCCGATCTCGACCTGCCACTCCTCGTCGCGGCGGCTCTGGATGTTGCCGCCCGGCGTGTCGCCCGCCTCGAGCACGGTGACCCGCTGGCCGGCCCGCGCCAGTGCCCAGCCGGCGGCCAGCCCGCTGGCGCCCGCGCCGATGATCAGCGTGTCGGTCGATTGCGTGGACGCGGGGTTGTCGTGATCGCTTGCTGTCATGGCGTTCCGTGGCATGGCCGTCGTCGTTGCTGCTATGTCTGTCCGGGGGCTCGAGTGTACTCTACCGGTTCGATCAATTTCGGCAGATGCACTGTCAGGGACGTTATGGACGAATCGCACGCCGTTGGCGGCAGCAATGAGCCCGAGGGCTTGCCCCGGGCCGTGGTACTGGGCGGGACCGGTTTCGTGGGCCGGCACCTGGTGAGGGAACTCTCCCGGCGGGGCTGGGAGGTGGTGGTGCCGAGCCGCTTTGCCGCTCGCCACCGCGACATGGGCCTCTGGCCGAGCGTGGTGCTGGTCGACATGAATTCCCCGGCGCGCTCGGATCTGGCCACGCATCGCGGTGCCCCGGAACTGGCGGAGCTGCTCGAGGGCGCGGACCTGCTGGTCAACCTGGTTGGCATCCTCAACGAGCGTCGCCACAACGGCAAGGGCTTCGAGCGAGTGCACATCAAGCTGACCAAGGCCGCCCTGCGTGCCGCCGCCGATGCCGGCGTACCACGTTATCTGCACATGAGCGCGCTGGGGGCGGACGAGGACGAAGGCGTCAGTCACTACCAGCGCAGCAAGGGCAAGGCGGAGAACTGGGTGCATCGCTTCGGTCGCAAGCACGATATCGCGGTCACCAGCTTCCGCCCCTCGGTGATCTTCGGGCCGGGCGACTCGTTCCTCAACCGCTTTGCCGACCTGGCCAGGCTGATGCCAGGCGTCTTCCCGCTGGCCTGCGCGAGCGCACGCTTCTCGCCCGTCTACGTGGGCGACGTGGTGCGCCGCTTCGTCGAGTCGATCAACGACCCCCAGTCGCACGGTGCGCGCCACGATCTCTGTGGACCGCACGACTATTCGCTCGGCGAACTGGTGCGCTACGCGGCCAAAACCAGTGGCCACCCGCGTTGGGTGGTCGGCCTGCCGATGTGGTTGTCGCGCATCCAGGCACGCGTGATGGAGTGGCTGCCGGGCAAGCCGTTCAGCCGCGACAACCTCGCCTCCCTGCAGCGGGACAACACCTGCTCGCCGGAGTGCCCGCGCGAACCGACCCGGCTCGAGGACGTTGCCCCGGGATACCTTGCCCCGGGGAATGGTGGTCCCGGCAAGAGCACGCCACGCCGCGGCTGAGCCGATGGTAGGATAGCCACGACCACGCCCCGGTTTTCGGGGCGTTTTACCGTTTGAACCCTGATCGAGGTCCCGCTGTGGAATCGGAAAAACCAGTCCCCACCCCGCGTCGCTCCAGTAACGCCGAGCATTACTTCGAGCACTTCCTGTTTGGCAGTCGCTGGATTCTGGCCCCCGTCTACCTGGGCCTGGTGTTGGCGATGCTGCTGCTGTTGGTCAAGTTCGCCACGGAACTCTGGCACCTGGGCAGCCACGCCTTCACGCTTGAGGAGTCCGAGATCATCATCGGGGTGCTGACGCTGGTCGACGTCGCCCTGATCATGAACCTCCTGATCATCATCATCTTCTCGGGCTACGAGAACTTCGTCTCCAAGATGGATGACCTCCACAGCCATCACGACCGCCCCGAATGGATGGGTCACATCGGCTTTACCGACCTCAAGATCAAGGTGATCGGCTCGATTGTCGCGATCTCGGGGATCGAGTTGCTGAAATCCTTCATGAACGTCGAGAACCTCAGTGACCGGGACATGGCCTGGATGGTGGGCATCCACCTCACCTTCGTGATTTCCGGTGTGCTCTATGCCGTGATGGATCGCCTGCAGGGCAAGGGTCACTGACGAGCCTCATGCCCAACGACGCGCATGAAAAACCCCGCCGGCGGCGGGGTTTGTTGTTTTCGGGTGGAGGCAGGGCGCGCCTCTGGGTCGGCACCCTCACTCCCCGATGTCCTCGTTCCAGAGGGCCGGATGCGCCTCGATGAATCGCTGCATCAGCTCGATGCAGCGCGGATCGTTCACCACCGTCACCTCCACGCCGTGCTCGCGTAGCCAGTCTTCCTCACCGAGGAAGGTCCGGTTCTCGCCGATCACCACACGCGGTATCCCGTAGAGCCGAATGGCGCCCGCGCACATGGGGCAGGGCGAGAGCGTCGTGTAGAGCGTGCATGCTTGGTAGAAGGCCGCCGACCGGCGCCCGGCCCGTTCCAGGGCGTCCATCTCGCCGTGCCGGATCACACTGCCGTCCTGTATGCGGCGGTTGTGGCCGCGCCCGACGATCTCGCCGGCGTGCACCAGCACCGCGCCGATGGGGATGCCGCCCTCGTCGCGACCGATACGTGCCTCCTCGAGTGCCGCATCGAGTAACGGGTCGTGGTTCATGCTTCGTGCCTCCGCGGAAAAGCTGGCGCCTTCACGATACAATCTATGGCCTGCTCCCCGATCGCAAGCCCCGTTGGGGTGGTGGATAATCAGGTTGCGTCAATCTATTCGGCCTCGTCGTGGGGCACGTCAGTGCTCCGGGCCTCGATGGAGAAATCCGCGCCTGTC
>NZ_SWAW01000022.1:0-32534 GCF_005096345.1 Guyparkeria sp. SB14A
TGGGCTGCGGTCGGTCTGCTGCGGCTCCGGCGTCCTGCTCGGCGTCCGGCGGTGGGCGTCGGCATGGGGACGTGATTGGGGGGGCGTCGACTTGGCCGGCGAGGGCGGGGCGGGCGTGGTCTCGCTCAGGTCCACCCACTGCGCCTCGACCGGCTCGCCGCCGCCCCGATTGGCCGCCATCAGGACGTCGTCGTCGCGCGTCCACGTCAGCAGGGCCCAGACGATCAGGCCGTGCAGGACGAGGCTGGTAACGGCGCCCGCAAGCCAGACCAGGTGGCGCGGACGGGTAAGGCGAGAGTGGGTCATGGTGACTCGGCGACGTAATGGAGCGAGCAGCGTAGTGAATCGCGAAGGCGGATGCAAACCGGAATGATTCGCAACATAGGGTGGGTGGCGTGGCTCGCCATCACCCCGGTGGGCGTTCTGCAGTAAAGTGCCGCCCCAGGGAAACTCTGCACGAATGCCAGTCTCCGCAGGGCACGCAGAGCGGTATGGCATTCGTGCAGAGTTTCCCTAAACGACCACCAAACGATTCGAAGCGAGGAAATGGCGATGTTGATGCCTGTGTTGGCAGTCCTGGCGGGGCTGGTGTTGCTTGTCTGGAGCGCGGATCGATTTGTCGACGGCGCGGCGGCGACCGCGAAGCACCTCGGGATGTCGCCCCTGTTGATCGGCATGGTGATCATCGGATTCGGTACCTCGGCACCGGAACTGGTGGTCTCGGTCATGGCCTCGTTGGATGGCAGTCCCGGCATCGCGTTGGGCAACGCCTATGGTTCGAACATCGCCAATATCGCGCTGATCCTCGGCCTGACGGCGGTGATCGCGCCGATCGCGGTGCATTCGCAGGTGATCCGTCGCGAGATGCCGATCTTGCTGGCGGTCACGGCCGTGGCCGCCTTGCAGGTTTACGACGGCGAGGTGACCCGCGTCGAGGGCGCCGTGCTGCTCGTGCTGCTGGTCGCCCTGCTCGGCTGGAACATCTACCAGGGCCGACGCGGGCAGGTCGACGCCCTGGGTGGCGAGGTCGAGCAGGAGCTGGTCGCCCACCCCATGCCGCTGAAAAAGGCCCTGATCTGGGTGGCGATCGGCCTGTTGCTGCTGGTGGCCAGTTCCCGGTTGCTGGTGTGGGGCGCGGTGGATATCGCGCAGTTCTTTGGCGTCTCGGACCTGGTCATCGGCCTGACGGTGGTGGCGATCGGCACCTCGCTGCCGGAGCTGGCCTCCTCGATCGCCGCGATCCGCAAGAACGAGCACGATCTCGCACTGGGCAACGTGATCGGCTCGAACCTGTTCAACACCCTGGGCGTGGTCGGCCTGGCCGGCGTGATCCACCCGATGGTCGCCGAACCGGAGGTATTCACGCGCGACATGCTGGTGATGGGCGCGCTCACTCTGGCGCTGTTCCTCTTCGCCTACGGCTTTCGCGGCCCGGGCCGGATCAACCGGCTGGAGGGCAGCGTGTTGCTGGTCGCCTTCGTCGCCTATACCGCCTACCTGCTGAGCACGACCTTCGCCGCCTGACATGCGCGAGGCCTGTCCGCTTTGCGAGGCCCGGCTGTCGCCCTTCGCGACCGTGAGGGCCGGCAGGAAGGAGGGCGGGCGGCCACTGGCCTTCCTCGAGTGCCCATGCTGCGAGCTGGTGGTACGTGACCCGAGTGCCTGGCCGGATCGGGCGGCCGAGCAGGCGCATTACCAGCTGCACGAGAATCGCGCCGATGACCCGGGCTACCGGCGCTTCCTGGCGCCGAGCATCGACCGGATGACCGCCCGGCTTGGCCCGGGCGTGGCGGCGCTGGATTTCGGCTGCGGCCCGGATTCGGCCCTGGTTGCGGTGGCTCGGGAGGCGGGCGCGGCGATGGTGGGCTACGATCCCTTGTTCGCCCCGGACGAGACCCCGCTGCGCGCGTCGGCCTACGATCTGGTCACCTGTACCGAAACGGTCGAGCACCTGCATCGGCCACGGGCGGTATTCGACCGGATTGCCCGTTTGCTGCGACCGGGCGGTTGCTTGATCGTGCAAACGGGGTTTGCCCCGGAGGCCGCGCGCTTTTCGAACTGGCACTACTGGCGCGACCCCACCCACGTGATCTTCTTTCGCGCCCGGACCTTCGAGTGGCTGGCGGCCCTCCACGGCTGGCGGGTGGTGGAGGTCGCCGCACCGGTGGCGGTGTTCGAGATACCGGAAAAGGAGGAAATCGCATGAAAGCGATCGGATTCAACCGTCACTTGCCCATCGACCACGAGCAGGCGTTCGAGGCCTACGAGCTGGCCGTGCCCGAGCCGGGACCGACGGACCTGCGGGTGGCGGTCGAGGCCGTGTCGGTCAACCCGGTGGACACCAAGGTGCGCGCACCGCGTCACCCCGATCCGGATCATCCCGACAACCGGGCCGATCCGGCCCCGCGCGTGCTGGGTTTCGATGCCTGCGGCGTGGTCGATGCGGTGGGTGCCAAGGTCACGCGCTTTCGTCCCGGCGACGTGGTGTTCTACGCCGGCGATATCGGCCGGCCGGGCAGCAACGCCGAATTCCAGCTGGTCGACGAGGCGATCGTCGGTCACGCCCCGCGTGGCACCGAGCCGGCCGACGCCGTGGCCCTGCCGCTGACCGCACTCACCGCCTGGGAAACCCTGTTCGACCGGCTCGGGTTGTCGCCCGACGGCGAGGATGCCGGCACCCCGGTGCTGCTGATCAACGGTGCAGGCGGGGTGGGCTCGATGGCGATCCAGCTGGCCCACGTCGCCGGGCTCAAGGTGATCGCCACCGCCTCGCGGCCCGAGTCGCGCCAGTGGTGCCTCGATCTGGGCGCCGACGAGGTGGTCGACCATTTCGGCGATCTCCCGGCGCAGCTGGCCGAGCGGGGCATCGAGTCGATCCCGGCGATCGCCTGCTTCAACGACCTCGACCGACATTACCCCGCGATGGCGAAACTGGTCGCCCCGCAGGGCCGGCTGGCCAGCATCATCGGCAACAAGACGCCGCTGCCGTTCCACGAACTGCGCGACAAGAGCGTCGGGTTCTTCTGGGAGTACATGTTCACCCGCCCGCGGTTCGACACCCCGGACAAGGGGCGGCAGGGCGAGATCCTCGACACGGTGGCGCGCCTGCTCGACGAGGGACGCCTGCGGACCACGCGGCACGAGGTGTTGGGAGCGATCAACGTCGACAACCTGCGTGCCGCGCACCGGGCGCTGGAGGGTAGACACGTGATCGGCAAGCTCACCCTGGCCGGGTTCGACGGCTAGCGTGTCGCGGCCGGGGCGCTCCCGGTCGATCGTGACGCACAAAACAATCCCCCGGCTGGCCGGGGGATTTGTCGTCTGGGTTGTCCTCTTGACCGGCGCTTGCGCCGCTTACCCGGTGCGCGCGAGGTAATCCTGCATCAGGGCCTGCGTGCGGGCGGTGATCAGGCGGGCCGGTTCGGCCATGGCCTGCTCCAGCGAGGTCGAGCCGTCGCAGAGTGCCCGAGCGTCGGCCAGGCCGAAGGCGGTCAGTTCCGCCTCGCTGCAGGCGATGCTGCCGGCGATCGCCATCACGGGCACCTCCAGTCGTCCGGCACGGCGCACCACCTCGGCGACCACCTTGCCGCGCGAGGTCTGGCCGTCGATCTGGCCCTCGCCGGTGATGACCAGGTTGGACTCGGTGATGGCCGCGTCCAGGCCGATCAGCTCGGCGATGTAGGCCGCACCCATCCGTGCCGTGCCCCCCAGCACGCAGTCCAGCGCGAAGCCGAGCCCGCCGGCGGCCCCGGCGCCCGGGGTGTCCACCGGGCGCTCGAGGTGACCGGCGGTCTCGATGCAGCCGGCGAGCCGCTCGAGGTGACGGTCCATCGCCTCGATCTCCGACTCGGCCAGACCCTTCTGCGGACCGAACACGGGGCTGGCCCCGTGCGGGCCGGTCAGCGGGTTGTCGACATCGTTGAGCACCGTGATCTCGACCTCCGCCAGGCGCGCGTCCAGCGCGGAGAAATCGACCCGTGCCAGGGCACGCAGCGCCAAGGGGTGCGCATCCAGTGCCTGTCCGTCGGCATCGAGAAAGCGCACACCCAGGGCGGCGAGCATGCCCGCGCCGCCGTCGACCGTGCCACTGCCGCCCAGGCCGATCAGCAGGTGACGCGCGCCGGCATCCATCGCCGAGCGCATCAGTTCACCCACGCCACGGCTGTCGAGCTGCCACGGATCGCGACGATCCGCGGGAACCAGGTCGAGCCCGCAGGCCGAGGCCACGTCGATCACCGCCCGCCGGTTGGCGGGATCGAAACCCCAGCCGGCGGTCAGGTGCGTGCCGAACGGGCCATGGACGTCGGACAGGTGCCACTCCCAGCCCAGCGTGTGCGTGATCAGATCCGCGGTGCCTTCGCCGCCGTCGGCCATGGGCAGGGCGCGGATCTGCGCCTTAGGGCGGGCCGCGTGAACGCCGCGCGCCATGGCGGCTGCCACGGCGTCGGCTTCCAGGCTGCCCTTGAAGCTGTCCGGGCAGAGGACCACATGCAAGTCGTCAGACAAGGATCAGCCCCAGGATGTAGATCGTGATCATGGCGCTGATGCCTTGCAGCAGGGTCGCCGTGGTGAAGGTCTTGTAGGCCGTGGAAACCTTCATGCGGCTGAACTGCGAGACCACCCAGAAGAAGCTGTCGTTGGCGTGCGAGACGGTCATCGCGCCGGCGCCGACGGCCATCACGGCCAGGACCATGCCCATGTCCGAATCCAAGCCGAGGTCCGGCAGCAGCGGGGCGACCAGGGTGGAGGCGGTGACCAGCGCCACGGTCGACGAGCCCTGGGCGGACTTGAGCGCCGCGGCGATGATGAACGGCACGAACAGCCCCAGACCGAGGCCGGTCAGCATCGCACCGAGCTGGTCGCCCAGCGGGGTGGAGCGCAGCACGTTGCCGAATGCGCCACCGGCGCCGGTGATCAGGATGATCGGCGCGGACAGCAGGATGCCGTCGACGGTCATCTGGTGGAAGCGATCCTTCTTGTCGCCGCCCTTGACCAGGGTCAGCGCGAAGATCACGCCGATGGCGAGTGCAACGACCGGCTGGCCGAAGAAGATGAAGAAGTCAGCGACAAAGCCGGGTTCGGCGTCACGCGTGGCGAGGCTCGCGATCGAGCCCAGGCAGATCAGCGCGATCGGGGCGATGATCGGCATGAACGAGGCCAGGGTCGACGGCCGATGGGCCATGTCCGGTTCCGGCTCCTCGATCTCCTCGCCGACCGCTTCGCTGATCGGGTCCGGCTCGAGCAGCTCGGCCTCATTGGCGGGGTCGGAGTAGCGGCTGGCCCACAGCGCGCCGACGATCGCGGTCACGGCGGCGACCAGCAGGCCCATCAGGATGACCAGGCCGAGCGAATCGGCAATGCCCAGGTTGGCGGCCGCGGCGATCGGGCCCGGCGTGGGCGGCACGAAGTTGTGGGTGGCGAACAGGCCGGTGGCCAGCGCCACGCTCATGGCGACCACCGAGATGCCGGTCTTCTTCGCCATGGCGTTCTTGAGCGAGTTGAGGATCACGTAGCCCGAGTCGCAGAACACCGGAATCGACACGATGTAGCCGATCAGGGAGACGGTGAAGTTGGGGAAGCGGTCGGAAAGCAGGCGGATGATCGCCTCGGCCATCACGATGGCCGCGCCGGTGCGCTCGAGGATCACGCCGATGATCGTGCCCAGCGCGATGACGATACCGATGTAGCCCAGCGTGCCGCCGAAGCCGTCGTTGATGATGCTGACGGCTTCCTTGGGCGCGATGCCGCCGGCGAGGGCCATGGCGAAGGCGGCCAGCAACAGGGCCAGGAAGGGGTGCATGCGCAGTTTTGCTGTCGCGAACACCAGCGCGATCACCACGATGATCAGGCTTGCAATAAGCATGGCGCTCTATCTCCTTGGATGGGATTTGGTTCTTGTCGTTTTCGATTCTTGTCGTGGTCAGGCGACGGTCGGGCCGCTTCCGGTTGACCGCGCATGACAGGCGCAGTGTAGACCCCATGCCAGGGTGCCGCGATAAAGAATTTCCTGGCGGGGATCAAGTGAGTTGGTTAGCTAATCGTGTGGCGGGCAAAACATGAAGACGGCTTGATCCGGCCGCCGTCGCCGGCTGGCTGCATGGCGATGGGCGCGGTGATGTGTGCGGGAAAAATGCGCCGTTGGCGGCACAAGAAAAAGGCCGCGCCGGGATGCCGGGCGGCCTTCGTGTCGTGTCATGGAGGGCGTGGTCGGTTCGGACGGGTCGTGCCGGTCGACCGCTTGCCTGGATTTGGTGGGCCCAGCAGGGCTCGAACCTGCGACCAAGCGATTATGAGTCGCCTGCTCTAACCAACTGAGCTATGGGCCCGGGCAGGGGTGGCGGATGCCACCGGGGTCGGTGGGGTGCCGACCCGGGGTGAGGATTATTCCATCTTCGCGTCGATGAAGCTGCGCAGCTTTTCCGAGCGCGACGGATGACGCAGCTTGCGCAGTGCCTTGGCCTCGATCTGACGGATGCGCTCGCGGGTGACGTCGAACTGCTTGCCGACCTCCTCGAGGGTGTGGTCGGTGTTCATGCCGATGCCGAAGCGCATCATCAGCACCTTGGCCTCGCGCGGGGTCAGCGTCGAGAGGATCTCGCGCACGATCTCGGACAGCGAGGCGTTGGTGGCCGAGTCCAGCGGCGAGACCGCGCCCTGGTCCTCGATGAAGTCGCCCAGGCTGGAATCGTCGTCCTCGCCGATCGGCGTCTCCATGGAGATCGGCTCCTTGGAGATCTTCATCACCCGGCGGACCTTGTCCTCGGGCAGGTCCATCCGCTCGGCCAGCTCCTCCGGGGTGGCCTCGCGGCCCATTTCCTGGAGCATCTGCCGGGAAATGCGGTTCAACTTGTTGATCGTCTCGATCATGTGCACCGGGATACGGATGGTGCGCGCCTGGTCGGCGATCGAGCGGGTGATCGCTTGGCGGATCCACCAGGTGGCATAGGTCGAGAACTTGTAGCCGCGGCGGTATTCGAACTTGTCGACCGCCTTCATCAGGCCGATGTTGCCTTCCTGGATCAGGTCGAGGAACTGCAGGCCGCGGTTGGTGTACTTCTTCGCGATCGAGATGACCAGACGCAGGTTGGCCTCGATCATCTCCTTCTTCGCGCGGCGGGCCTTGGCCTCGCCCAGGGTGACCTGGCGGTTGACCTCGCGGATGCCGGAAACGGGCAGCTGGCTGTCGCGCTCGACGGTGGCCAGGCGCTTGGCCAGGCGCTCGATCTCCGGCTGCACGGCGGCGAACTTGGCCGTGGGCTTGCCCTTGGTGACCTCGGCGATCCACTCGTTGCTGGTCTCGTGGCCGCGGAAGGCGTGGATGAAGGTCTCGCGCTTGATGCCGCCCTTCTCGACCGCCTGCTGCATGATCTGCTTTTCCAAGAGACGCACGCGGGCGATCGCGTCGCGCACCTGCTTGACCAGCCGCTCGTTGAAGTTCGGGTTGAGCTTCAGGGTGATCAGCTGGTCGGCGATCTGGTCGGTCAGTGCCTTGATCTTGGCCGCGTCGGTCTTGGCCTTGCGGCTCTTGGTGGCGACCGCGTGCCGCTTCTCGTGCAGCTCCTTGAGGTCCATGATGACCGCGCGCACGGCCTCGACGTCGATGCCGGTGTCCTTTTCCTCTTCCTCGTCGTCGGAGTCGTCGTTCTTGTTGCCGCCCGGCGTCGGGATATCGTCGGTGAGCACGTGGAAGCCGACGACCACGTCGGCGAGCTTGACCTCCTCGGCCTCGACGCGGGCGTACTGCGCGAGCAGGGTGTCCAGCGTCGGCGGGAAGGCGGCCATTGCGATAGTGACCTCGCGCAGGCCTTCCTCGATGCGCTTGGCGATCTCGATCTCGCCTTCGCGGTTGAGCAGGTCGACCGTGCCCATCTCGCGCATGTACATGCGCACCGGGTCGGTGGTGCGGCCGAACTCCGCGTCCACCTGGGAGGCGAGCACGGCCACGGCCTCCTCGGTGGCCGCGTCGTCGTTGGATACGCGCTGCTCGTCCGACAGACCCAGGTCATCCTTGTCCGGCGGTGTTTCCGCCACGTGGATGCCCATGTCCTGGATCATGCCGATGATCACTTCGATCTGTTCGGCATCGACCAGCGACTCGGGCAGATGGTCGTTGATCTCGGCGTACGTCAGGTAACCCTGCTCGTTGCCCAGGGCGATCAACTGCTTGATGCTGGTTTGTTGGTCTTGCTGCATCGGCGTGGAACCTGCTCCGGCAATTCGGTGAAAACGTCTGAAAGTCGCGCCGCGGGAGTGCAGGCGCCGAGCACGGGCCGCCCGGTCACGAGCGGGCCGCGTCAGTGGATTCTGGCGGCGCGAGGAGACGTTCGGGCCTCGCGCGGGGTGGCCCGACGAGCCGGTCGATTAGGGAAACTCTGCACGATTCGATGGCATCTCTGGCTTGCGGGTTTGTTCGCAATCAAGGCGCCGGACCGAAGACGGGCTCGTTGCCCGTCAAGGGACGGCAACGCCGAGTGCGGGCAAACCCGCGAGCCCCGTCCGGGCGGGCCTCCAAGGGCCCATCTGCGGCGTTGCAGCCCTTGTAAAGGGCGACGGCCCTTCACGGCGGACTGCGCCTTGCATCTGGGGCCCTTGGAGGTCCCGCAGAGACGTCATCGAATCGTGCAGAGTTTCCCCTAGACTAGCTGATGATTCGGGCGTTCCCGTTGAGGAACACGAAATTATACCGCTTTGCGGGCATTTCGTCCATCGTGCGGTCAGTCGGTCGGGGGGTGGCCGCCGGCCAGATTGGCGCGCTGCTGCCGTTTCTTTTCGGCCAGTGCCTCGCGTTGGCGCCGCTTCTCCAGGATGTCTCCCAGCATGGTGGCGGCGATTTCCGGGTTTTCAATGCCGACCAGGTTTTGCGCCTCGGCGATCCGGCGATCCTCGGCCGTCAACGTGCCGTCGAGCAGGCGCTGGATCACGGCCGGTGGCTGGCCACCGTGCCAGACCTCGGCCGGGCGCAGCCGCTCGGTCAGGCGGGAGTGGGTCAGCGCCAGTCGCAAGATGGCGTGCTCCTCCGAGCGTGACGGCGGGGGACGCTTGGCCGCCGTCGGCCCGGTCGGCTGGTTCTCCTCGCGGAACGGGCGCCCGAACAGGCCGTGGTGGCGATCGACCTGACGCGCGGTCAGCCGCTTTAGACTGCCCGGCGGCATGCGCTCGATCAGCTGGTGCGCCTGCTTGTTCTTGCGTGCCCGCGCGGCGGTGTCGTCGCCCGGGATGCTCTCGTCGAGGTGGAGGGTCATGAAGCGATCGAACCCCAGTGCCTCCTGCTCGACGAACCGCTCGAACCCCGCCTGGCCGTGGGCGCGCACGAAGCTGTCCGGGTCCTCGCCGTCGGGCAGGAAGGCAAAGCGCAGGTCGCGGCCGTCCTGCATCAGGGGCAGGGCGACGGAGAGGGCCTTGACCGCCGCGCGCCGACCGGCGGCATCGCCGTCGAAGCAGAACACCAGCCGTTCGGTCTGCCGGTAGAGCAGGTCGATCTGCTCGGCGGTGGTGGCCGTGCCCAGGGTCGCGACCACGTGCGGGATGCCGTTCTGCGCGAGCAGGATCACGTCCATGTAGCCCTCGACCACGATCAGCTGGTCGGGGCGCTGGTTCACCTGGCGCGACTCGTACAGGCCGTAGACGCCATAGCCCTTGTGGAAGAGCTCGGTCTCGGGCGAGTTTAGGTACTTGGGCTCGCCCGGTCCGATCACCCGGCCACCGAAGCCGATCACGTGGCCGCGCGGATCACGGATCGGGAAGATCACCCGGCCGCGGAAGCGATCGTAGCGGTCGCCGTTGTCGCGCTGGATGAGCAGCCCGGTGGCGACCAGCTCCTCGGGGCGTGCCCGGCCGCCCATGGCCGCCTCGATGTGGTTGCCCGCCGGGGCGAAGCCCAGTGCGAACCGGGCGGCGGTCTCACCGGTCAGGCCGCGTTGCTTGAGAAAGTCGATCGCCTCGGGCGAGCGCTTGAGGTTGCCGCGGAACCAGTCGCTGGCCGCGGCGGTGACCTGGCGCAACCGCCCGATCCGGTCGAGCTTCTCCTGGTCGCCCTTCTCGCGCGGGATCTCGAGGCCCAGCCGGCCGGCGAGATGCTCGATGGCCGTGGGGAAGTCGAGGTGGTCGAATTCCATCAGAAAGCCCACCACGTTGCCGTGCGCCCCGCAGCCGAAGCAGTGATAGAACTGCTTGTCCGGGGTGACGTAGAACGACGGCGTCTTTTCCTGGTGGAAGGGGCAGCAGGCGGCGAACTCCTTGCCCTTCTTCTTCAGCGGCACACGCGCGCCGATCACCTCGACGATGTCCGAGCGCGAGACGACTTCCTCGACGAAGGCTTCCGGGATGCGACTCACGACGTGCCTCCGCGCCCGAAAAGAACAAGACCGACCACCCCGGGAAGGGTGGTCGGTCCCGGATTGAGAATGCCTCGAGCCAGATGGGGCCCGCGCATCGGCTTACGCCGCTTTTTCGAGCAGGTCGAGCAGGTCGCCGATTTCCATCGCCTTCGGCTTGACCAGCCAGAACTTCTGCAGGTAGGCGTCGAAGTCCGCGAGGATCTGGTGGGCGCGCGCGCTGTCGGTGCGGCGGGCATGCTCCTCGATGATCGAACGCAGGTGCTGGCGATGCGGCTCGAGCTCGGCGGCCTGCAGGCGGTGGATGTCCACCAGCTCGTGGTTGTAGCGGTCGACGAAGTCTTTCGTCTCGTCGAGGACGTAGGCAAACCCGCCGGTCATGCCGGCACCGAAGTTGATGCCGGTCGAGCCGAGGATGGTGACGACACCGCCGGTCATGTACTCGCAGCCGTGGTCGCCGCAGCCCTCGATCACCGCCTGGGCACCGGAGTTGCGCACCGCGAAGCGCTCGCCGGCCTGGCCGGCCGCGTAGAGCTTGCCGTTGGTCGCGCCGTACAGGCAGGTGTTGCCGATGATCGGCGTGTCGGCGGTGGCGAAGCTGCTGCCCTTGGGCGGGTAGATCACGATCTCGCCGCCGGCCATGCCCTTGCCGACGTAGTCGTTGGCATCGCCCTCGAGCTCCAGGTGCAGGCCACCGGCGTTGAATACGCCGAAGCTCTGACCGGCAATGCCGGTGAACCGGAGCGTGATCGGGTGATCGTTCATGCCCTGGTTGCCGTGACGACGGGCGATCTCGCCCGAGACCCGCGCGCCGATCGAGCGATCGGTGTTGCGGATCGGGTAGCTGTACTCGCCGCCGGTCTTGCCCTCGATCGCCGGCATGACCTCCTTGACGATCTTCTCGGCCAGCAGACCCTTGTCGTGCGGGTCGTTGTGCGGCGCGACACAGCAGTTGGGCGCATCCGAGACCATGCCGGCATCCGACAGGATCTTGGAGAGATCGAGGTGGCGCTGCTTGTCGGTGGCCGGCTCGCGCAGCTCGAACAGGTCGGTGCGGCCGATCAGCTCCTCGATCGAGCGCACGCCGACGCTTGCCATCAGGTGGCGCGCCTCCTCGGCGATGAAGCGGAAGTAGTTGACCAGCTTGTCGACCTCGCCCTTGAAGTGCTCCAGGCGCAGCACCTTGTTCTGGGTGGCGACGCCGGTGGCGCAGTTGTTCAGGTGACAGATGCGCAGGAACTTGCAGCCGATCGCGATCATCGGGCCGGTACCGAAGCCGAAGCTCTCGGCGCCGAGGATGGCCGCCTTGACCACGTCCAGACCGGTCTTGAGACCGCCATCGGTCTGCAGTCGGACCTTGTCGCGCAGGTCGTTCGCGCGCAGGGTCTGGTGCGCCTCGGTCAGGCCGAGCTCCCAGGGTGAGCCGGCGTACTTGACCGACGTCAGCGGGCTCGCGCCGGTGCCGCCGTCGTAGCCGGAGATGGTGATCAGGTCGGCGTAGGCCTTGGCCACGCCGGCGGCGACGGTGCCCACGCCCGGCTCGGAGACCAGCTTGACCGAGACCAGCGCCTGCGGGTTGGTCTGCTTGAGGTCGAAGATCAGCTGGGCGAGATCCTCGATCGAGTAGATGTCGTGGTGCGGCGGCGGCGAGATCAGCGCCACGCCCGGGCGGGCGTAGCGCAGCTTGCCGATGAACTCGTCGACCTTGTGGCCCGGCAGCTGGCCGCCTTCGCCGGGCTTGGCGCCCTGGGCGATCTTGATCTGCAGTACCTCGGCGTTGACCAGGTAATGCGGCGTGACGCCGAAGCGGCCCGAGGCGATCTGCTTGATCTTGCTCATCTTCGGCGTGTTGAAGCGCGCCGGGTCCTCGCCACCCTCACCGGAGTTCGAGCGGGCGCCCAGGCGGTTCATCGCCTCGGCGATGGTCTCGTGCGCCTCGGGGGAGAGCGCGCCCAGGCTCATGCCTGCCGAGTCGAAGCGCGAGACGATCGATTCGATCGACTCGACCTCGTCCAGCGGGATCGGATTGACGTTTTCCTTGAGGCGGAACAGGTCGCGGAAGGCGGCCACCGGGCGCTCGTTGACGTGGGCGGCGTATTCCTCCCACGCCGTGTAGTCGTCTTCCTTGACCGCCTTCTGCAGCGTCTGGACCACGTCCGGGTTGTAGGCGTGGTACTCGCCGCCGTCGATGTACTTCAACAGGCCGCCCTGGCGCGGCAGCTTCCGCTTGGTGAAGGCCTCCTTGATCAGGATCTTCTGGTCGGCCTCGAGATCGACGAAGCGCGCGCCGGCGACGCGGCTGGTGGTGTCCTTGAAGCAGAGATCGACCACGTCGTCGGCCAGACCGATGATCTCGAACAGCTGGGCGCCGCGGTAGCTCGCGATCGAGGAGATGCCCATCTTCGACAGGATCTTCTTCAGGCCCTTGTTGATGCCCTTGACGTAGTTGCTGGCGAGCTTGTCGGCCTGCTTGACGTCGATCTGGTTGCGACGACGCATGTCGTTGATCGACTCGAAGGCGAGATACGGGAACACGGCGGTCGCGCCGTAGCCGATCAGCACGGCGTTGTGATGCGAGTCACGCGCGGTGCCGGTCTCGACCACGATGTTCGCGTCGGTGCGCAGGCCCTCTTGGATCAGGCGGTGGTGTACCGCCCCGGTGGCCAGCAGGGCGTGGACCGGCAGGCGGTCGGCGGCGATGTTCCGGTCGGAGAGCACCAGCACGGTGTGCTCGCCCTTGATGGCGGCAACGGCCTCGTCGGTGATGCGACGGACGGCCGCCTCCAGGCCCTCGCTCGGCTCGTAGTTGAGCTCGATGCGCTGCGAGGAGAATTCCTTGTCGGCAAGCTTGGTCAGGGCCTCGAAGCGCGCCGGGGTCAGGATCGGGCTTTCCAGTTGCACGCGATGGGCATGCTCCGGGGTTTCCTCGAAGACGTTGCGCTCGCGGCCGATCAGGGTTTCCAGCGACATGACCACCGCCTCGCGCAGCGGGTCGATCGGCGGATTGGTGACCTGGGCGAACTGCTGGCGGAAGTAGTCGAACAGCGAGCGCTGGGTCTGGGAGAGCACCGCCATCGGCGTGTCGTCGCCCATCGAGCCGATCGCCTCCTGGCCGTTCTCGGCCAGCACGCGGATCACCTGGTCGCGCTCCTCGAAGGAGAGCAGGAAGGCCTTCTCGTAGGTGCGTACGGTGTCGGCGTCCATCGGCTCGAGCGAGAGCACTTCCTCGTCGGCGACCGAGTGCTTGAGGCGCACGGACTGCTCGCGCAGCCACTGGCGGTAGGGCTTGCGGCCCTTGAGGCGCCCGTCGATTTCCGGCGGCAGCATCAGCTCGCCCTCGCCGGTGTCGACGGCGACCATCTGGCCTGGGCGCACGCGGCCCTTCTTGACCACGTCCTCGGGCGCGTAGTCCCAGACGCCGATCTCGGAGGCGAGCGTGATGTGGCGATCCTTGGTGATCACCCAGCGCGCCGGGCGCAGGCCGTTGCGGTCCATGGCGCAGGCGACGAAGCGGCCGTCGGTCATGACGATGCCGGCCGGGCCGTCCCAGGGCTCCATGTGCAGGGAGTTGAATTCGTAGAAGGCGCGCAGGTCGGCATCCATGTGCTCGACGTTCTGCCAGGCCGGCGGCACGATCAGGCGCATGGCGTGGA
The DNA here is from genome assembly GCF_005096345.1 of Guyparkeria sp. SB14A. NCBI lineage: Bacteria > Pseudomonadati > Pseudomonadota > Gammaproteobacteria > Chromatiales > Thioalkalibacteraceae > Guyparkeria > Guyparkeria sp. SB14A. The sequence goes on from NZ_SWAW01000022.1 coordinate 13,988, forward strand.
TCATGTCCAGCCCGCCGGTGATCAGCACCTCGAGCATGTTGTCCATGGACGAGGAGTCCGAGCCGGTGGTGTTGACCAGCGGCTGAATGCGGTTCATGTCCGGGATCAGCGGCGAGGAGAACTTGGCCGCGCGCGCCAGCGCCCAGTTGCGGTTGCCGCGGATGGTGTTGATCTCGCCGTTGTGGGCGAGGTAGCGGAACGGCTGGGCCAGCTTCCACTCGGGGAAGGTGTTGGTCGAGAAGCGCTGGTGGAAGACCGCCTGTGACGATTCCAGCTCCGGATCGTTGAGGTCCTTGTAGAAGCGCGGCAGGTCCTCGGGCATCAGGAGGCCCTTGTAGGAGATCACCTGGCTGGCCAATGAGGGGATGTAGAAGTCCGGGTCGTCCTGGATCAGGTTCTCGGCATCCCGGCGCGCGACGAACAGGGCCGCGTTGAACTGGGCCTCGCTCATGCCCTCGGTCGGGGTGATGAACAGGTGCTCGATCTCCGGACGCTTCTCCGCCGACATCTCGCCCAGTACCGACGGGTCGGTCGGCACGGTGCGCCAGCCGGCGAGGTTGAGGTTTTGCTCGGCGATCGCGCCGATCAGCGCCTCGCGGGCGCGCTCGCGCTTGGCCTCGTCACGGGAGAAAAACACCACGCCGATGGCGTAGATCTCGGGCAGGTCGATGCCCTGGGCGCTTGCCGCCTTGCGGAAGAAGCCGTCCGGCTTTTTCAGCAGCAGGCCGCAGCCGTCGCCCGACTTGCCGTCGGCGGAAATGCCGCCGCGGTGGGTCATGCGAGCCAGCGCACCGATCGCGGTCGATACCAGGCCGTGGCTGGCCTGGTCGTCCATGTGGGCGATCAGGCCGAAGCCGCAGTTCTCTTTCTCGAAACTCGGGTGGTACAGACCTTGGGTGGGGGCTTGGCTCATGAGTTGCGCAACCTCTTGGATTCTTCCGGCTTGCCGGGCGAGCGACGCTCATCCCGCCCTCGGCTTGGTGGCCCGGCCGTGCCGCCGGCGCGCAGTGTCATGCATGCGCCAACAGCCCAGGTGCCGACCGTGGTTCGATGGGCGCCCGTATCCGGGGGATTTGGGCAAAATGGGCCGGAATTTTACCGGCCCGGCAGGAATCAGGCAAATCGGGGCGCCGGCACGTCATCGCCGCGGGGCGGGCGGGTGACGTGTCGGAGACGGCGTGGCGCGGCTTGCCTGGCGGCCGTCCCGCGAGGCCCCTCAGCTTGCGGGGTCGGTGAGTCGGTCTTGGATCGCCCCGACGGAGCGCGGGTAGGGCTTGAGATCGCGCAGGGCGGTCGGCAGGGCGTCGATCGCGTGCGCGGCGCGCTCGGCCGAGGCGAAATCGCCGAAGGTCACGGTGTAGAGGACCTTGCCGTTGACCGCCTGGGTGTAGATGCGCCATTGCTCGCGCGGCTGCTCGTCGGTCGCGAAGCGCTCGATCATCGACTCGGCCCCCTCGAGCTTGCCGAAGGCAGCCAGCTGGATCGCCGCCCGGGCGCGCGGCTGATCACGGAACCAGGCGTTGTCCACGTCGGTCGGCGGCGTGGACGCGGCGGTGCCTTGGGCGTCCTCCGTTACCGGGGTCGTGGTCGCATCGGCGGCCCGTTCGCCCGCCTCGGTGGAGTCGCCGCCATCGGTCGGTTCGGTGGCCGCGGTGTCGCTCGAGGTGACCTCGGCGGTGCCGGATGCCTCGGCCTCGTCTGTGCTTTCGTCCGGGAACGGCACGTGCGGCGGCAGGCCGTGATCGGGCAGCGCGGCGGTGTCGGTTTCGCTGGCGGGCGCCTCCTCGGTCTGGCTGTCCGCACCGCTTGCGCTCCCGCTGTCGGTCGGCTCGTCAGTCGTTTCCCGCTCGGTTTTCTCCGTGTCGGCCGGCGCGGCTTGACCGGTCTGCTCTGTCGACTCGTCCAGCGCGATCGCGCGCTCGCTGCTCGACTGGGTGGGATCATCCGACCGGCCGAGCAGGGCGAACACGCCAATGGCGACGACGGCGATGCTGATGACCGCGGCGATCAGCAGGGTCGGGCTGGTCCAGATCGGGCGATTGGCCGGGGTTGGTCGCGGGCCGTCGTGACCACGTCCCGCCGCCGAGGCGGATTCGACGCGGGGAGACTCGCTGGGCGCGTCGGCTGCGGCACTCGTGCCTGCCGCGGTGGCCGCGCTGGTTGCGGCACCCGATTGGGTGGTGCCGAGCAGCTGGACGCAGTGCAGGTCGGCGACCAGTCCGGCGAGTGGCTGAGCCGTTTCGGTCTGCTCGCAAAGGCCGGCAGCGCCGACCAGCAGGAACAGGATGCGTTCGCGGGCCAGCTCGTGCGACTGCGTGATCAGGTCGAACAGGGCGTCGGCGGCACTCGATGCCAGCCAGTGATCGGCGTTCTCGACCACGATCAGGAGTCGATCCTGCCCCTCGAGCGCGGCCGTGGCCGCAGTGATCAGTTGGTCGATCGTCTCGATGCCCGCGGACAGTTGCAGCAGGGTGCTCAGTTGGTCGATCAGGGCGGCCGAGCCGTTGCCGCTGTCGGCACGCAACACCACCGGGCGGACCTGGCGGGGCAGCTTCTGGCCGATCAGCTTGACGAAGGCGCGCCGCTCGGCGGCCGAGTCCCCCTCCACCACCATGAACCGGTCGGAGTACTTGGCGTACTGGACGATTCGTTCGGCCTGTTCCAGGGCGTGTTCCGTCGCTTCGGTCATGGCAGCATCCTTCGTTGCTTGAATCGGGGAATGGGGGTGGTCAGGCGGTCGCGCGCGTCGCCTCGATGGTGGCGCGGATGGCCTCGTCGTCGACTCGATCGACCAGGCGTGCCTGGCCGAGTCGGCCCAGCAGCACCAGTCGCAGGCGACCGTCCTCGACCTTCTTGTCGCTGTCCATCAGCTCGCGCAGTCGCTCGGTCGACAGCTCGGCCGGTGCCCGCGTGGGTAGACCGGCCGAGGCGATCAAGGTTTCGATGCGCTTGACGGTCGCCGCGTCGATCAGCTCGAGGCGATGGGAGAGATCGGCGGCCATGCACATGCCCGCACCGACTGCCTCGCCGTGCAGCCAGCGTCCGTATCCCATGCCGGCCTCGATGGCGTGGCCGAACGTATGGCCCAGGTTGAGCAGGGCGCGGATGCCGCCTTCGCGCTCGTCCTGACGGACGATCTCGGCCTTGATCAGGCAGGACTGACGAATGGCTTCGGTCAGTGCGCCGCGGTCGCGCTGGCGCAACGCGTCGACGTTGGCCTCGATCCAGTCGAGGAAATCCTCGTCCCAGAGCAGGCCGTACTTGATGATCTCGGCCAGTCCGGCGGAAAGCTCTCGGTCGGGGAGGGTGTCGAGGCTGGCGGTGTCGGCCAGCACGCAGCGCGGCTGGTAGAACGCGCCGATCATGTTCTTGCCGCGCGGGTGATTGACGCCGGTCTTGCCGCCGACCGAGCTGTCGACCTGGGCGAGCAGCGTCGTGGGGACCTGGATGAAGGGCACGCCGCGCTGGAAGCTTGCCGCGGCAAACCCGGTGATGTCGCCGATCACGCCGCCGCCGAGGGCGATCAGCGTGGTCTTGCGGTCGGCCTGCTTTTCCATCAGGAAATCGTAGATGCGCTCGAGCGTCTCGAGGTTCTTGTACTGCTCGCCGTCGGGCAGGGCGATCAGATCGACGCGTTTGCCGGCGGCCTCGAGGGCCTGGGTCAGACGCTCGGCGTAGAGCGGCGCGACGGTGGCGTTGCTGACGATCACCGCACGGGACGAGGGGATGAACGGTACAAGCTCGTCGCCATCGATCAGCCCGGCACCGATAAAGATCGGGTAGCTGCGCTCGCCCAGGTCCACGTTCACGGTGGTGGGTTGCGCGGTGGAGGAGGCGGGATCGGTCATGATCGGTGCCCTGTCGGCTGCGGTTCGTCAGATGGCGCTCCCCGTCGAGGGGGGCGTGTGGCCCCGGGGGCGATTCATCCCGGGGCGACCTGTGCGAAGTCTACATCAACCGCGTGGGTTGTCGTCGGTCTCGAGCCCGTTCTGACGGCTTGCCGCCAGGATGCGATCGGCCATCGCCCGCGGCGTCTGCCCGCCGGTCTCCAGCACCACGTGGGCGGTCTCGCGGTAGAGCGGGTCGCGCTCGTCCATCAGGCGCTGCAGGGTCGCGCGGCGGTCGCCGTTCTGCAGCAGGGGGCGCTGGGTGTCGTGCTGGGTGCGTTCGAACTGGCGTTCCACCGAGGTGAAGAGATAGACCACCAGGCCGTTTTCCCGCAAGAGCTTGCGGTTGTCCTCGCGCAGCACGGCCCCGCCACCCGTGGCGAGCACCATGCCTTGGCCCGCAGTGAGGTCGGCGAGCATGTCGTGTTCCCGGTCACGAAAACCGGCCTCGCCCTCGATGTCGAAGATCAGCGGAATACTCGCCCCGGTACGTTTTTCGATCTCGCGATCGGAGTCGTGAAATTGCCAGCCGAGGCGGTTGGCCAGTATTCGACCGATGGTCGTTTTTCCGGCCCCCATCGGGCCGATCAGGATGATGTTGCGCATGCGCTCCGATTATACCGACAGGGCAAACGAAAAACCCCGCCGAGGCGGGGTTGGTCATTGGGGGCGAACGGCATGATCAGTTGTTGATCAGCACGCCCCGGTTGTGGTTCGCGAGGTTGTCGCGGTCGACGATCTTCGGCGTGACGAAGATCAGCAACTCGAAGCGCGAGTTATCCTCAAGGCGACTCTTGAAAAGGTTTCCGAGTCCCGGCAAGTCGCCAAAGAACGGAACCTTTCTAACGTCATCCAATTGTTCAAACTCGTAGATGCCACCTAGCACAACGGTCTGGCCGTTTTGTACCTGCACCTTGGTTTGGACTTCGCGGGTGTTGATCGGCGGCTGGCCGCCTTGTGTCAATGGCTGCCCAGGCTCGTCCTTTTGAACCAAGATATCCATTATTACGTTGTCGTTCGGCGTAATCTGGGGTGTGACCTCGGTTTTTAGTATAGCTTCCTTGAACTGCGTATTGGCAATTGCTGCGCCCCCGGTCGCACTTACCGATTGGTAGGGAATTTCCACACCTTGCGAAATTACCGCCGTATGCCCGTTGGTTGTCAACACCTTCGGATTGGAGACGATTTTCCCTCTACCTTCGGATTGTAATGCTTGCAATTCCAAGTTGAGCAGCACATTCGACCCGAGAATGGCCAGCCCGAGCGCGCCTGTCTCGGTCCCACCTACCGGCGTATTGACAATCCAGCCATCGCCGCCGGTGACCGTTTGACCGGTCCCGTCCGTCGGTAGCGGACTTTGGCTGCTGATTGTCGGTGACGTTGATCCTATACCGAACGTGCTGCCCGCTCGGTTGAAACCGGCCTTCAGACCCCAACGTATCCCCAGCTCGCGCGAGAAGTTGTCGGTGGCGATGACGATCCGCGTCTCGATCAGTACTTGCTTGACCGGCTTGTCGATCTGGGTGATCAGGCCGCGCACGCGATCGAGTGCCTCGCCGGTGTCCGTGACGATCAGGGTGTTGGTGCGAGAGTCGACCGTGATCGAGCCGCGGCGGCTCAGGAAGTTGCCGTCGCTCTTCTTCTCGCCCGCGCTTTCGCCCAGCCCGGAACTCTGGCGTACCAGGGTGGCGATGTCGTCGGCCTTGGCGTAGTTGATCTGGATGATGTCCGTGATCAGAGGGGCCAGTTGCTGGGCCTGCTCGCGGGCGGCCAGCTCGGCCTTGTCGCGTGCGGCGATCTCGTCGGTGGGCGCGACGTAGATCACGTTGCCGTTCTCGCGCGAGGACAGGCCCTTGGTGGTCATGATCAGGTCGAGCGCCTGGTCCCAGGGCACGTTCTCCAGGCGGAGACTGATCGAGCCCTGAACGGTGTCGCTGACCACGATGTTGTTGCCGGTGAAGTCGGCGATCAGCTGCAGCAGCGGGCGGACCTGGATGTCCTGGAACTTCAGGGTCAGGCGCTCGCCGGTGTATTCCTTCTTGCCGAGCGAGGTGCGTTGCTCTTCCTCGGGGATCGGCTGGACCTCGACCACCAGGCGGTTGCCGGTCTGGTAGGCCAGGTGCTCGCCGGCGTCCTTGGTCTTGAGGGTGACGCGGCTGCCGTTGCCCTCGCGACGCACGTCGACGCGCTCGACCGGGGTGGCGAAGTCGTTGACGTTGTAGCCACCTTCCTCGAGGCGGGTGCCCGGCAGGCGCACGACGATCTGGCTGCCCTGGCGCTTGATGTCCATGGGCGCGTCGGTGCTGCCCACGTCCAGCAGCAAACGGCCGGCACCACTCGAAGCGCGGCGGAAGTCGATCGGCTGGCCGGCATCCATGGCCGTGGCGTCGGAGCTGCCCCGGTCGGTGACGGCCAGGCCACTCTCCGTGGTCGTCGCCTGGCGCGCCTGGTTAAAGGAGACCGTGACCCGGTTGCCGTTCTGGTCGATGGAGTACGGCACCGACTGGTCGAGGTTGAAGACCGCGCGGGTCTTGCCATTGGCCTCGGCAAGCATGACGGACTTCACCGCTCCCAGCCCGATTTCGGTCTGGCGACTGCCGGTCTGGTTGTCCACGTCCGGCAGATCGATTGCCACCCGGGCCGGGTTGTCGATCTTGAAGCTGCCCGCCTCGCCGGCCAGCGGCTCGGAGAGGTTGAAATGCACCTGAACCGTGCCATCGCTGCTGCGGTCGTAGGAGATCTCGTTGAGATCGCCGGCCAGGGCCAGGGCCGGTGCCAGTGCGGCGGCCATGGTGATGGCTGGGAGGCCAAGCCCTCGACGCAGTCCCGTGCTCAGGCGTGAAGGTTTCTTGAGGTTGTCCATATCGCTGCTTCCCATCATTTAGCTCCGGCCGCTCTGAGACTTGACGACCGTTGTCTGTTTTCTCCAGCCACCCTGTCCATCGGGCACGATTTCCTCCAGCGTGACGCTGGTCTCGCCGATCTCCATCACTTCGCCGTAGTTGCGGCCCATGTGGTCGCCCAGCATCACTTCGTGGATGACGCCGTTGCCGTCGCGGATCAGGGCGTAGGTGTTGCCCTGGCGATTGATGATGCCGCGCATGGCGAGCGCGTCGAGCGGGAACTGCTCCAGCGGTTCCTTCGGGCGATCGACGTCCGGCTTGAGGCCGTCGCCGTCGTCGACGTCGTCTTCCTTGGGCGGCATGAACGGCGTCCGGGCCTCCTCCGGCACGCTGTAAGCGTATTTCGGCAGGGGCTTCATTTCCGGGATCGGCTCGATCTTGCCGCCCGGCCGGGCCTCCAGTTCGGCGACCTGCTGCTTGAGGTCGCTCATGTCCTGGGCGCAGCCACCGAGGCCGCCGACCAGGAGCAGCCCGGAGCCGATCAGCCCGAGTCGAGCCAGGTCGAGTCGGGTCCGGCCGCGTTGCTTGTGGTCCATGTTCATTGACCGCCTCCTTGCTCACCGCTTTCGAGGTAACGGTAGGTCTTCGCCTGGATGCCCATGGTCAATTCGCGCTCGGCATCGTCGTCCATGGCGTTCGCGTCCCGCGGCTTTAAGGCCGGGTTGTGCAGGGTCACGATGCGCGGCAGGTTGGCCGTGTCGCTGACGAACTGGGTCAGCTCACGGTAGGTGCCGCGCAGCGAGAGGTGGTAGGTCATCTCGGCATAGAAGTCGTGCTTGACCTCGCTTCCCGGACGGATCTGCTCGTTCTTGAGGCCGTTGGATAGCGACGTCTGGGCGACGTTGTCGATCAGGTTCTCCGCTTCGCGCTTGTTCGGCAGCTGGCGCAGCAGCTCGCCGAAGCGGGTTTCCATTTCCTTGATCTGCGCCTGGTAGGCCTCGAGGTTGGCCGCCAGGCGCTGCTTCTGGTCGACGGTCTGCAGCAGGGATTGCTCCTCGCGCTGTTCGCGCTCGAGCAGTTCCTTCTGAGGCAGGGTGTCGAAGTAGATTACCGCGCCGACGATCAGCACGAACACGAAGGCGAAGATGACCAGCCGCGTGCCGAGCGAGGTCAGACCGATGGTCTGGAAATCGAGATTTCTCAGTTCGTTGAGATCCATGGCTCAGTTCTCCTGGTCCGCGTCGTCTTCCTTGGGCGGCGTGATCTTCGCTTCGATCGAGAACACGTACTGACCGGCATCGGTGGTCTGGTCCGATCCCTCGGCCAGGATGCCCGAGCCCACCAGGCTCGCGTTGCCGATGTAGTCGGCGCTGTTGAGTCGCCGCAGGTAGGCCGCGACGCGAGCCTGGGCGTCGGCCTTGCCCTGCAGGCTGATCTTTTCGTCGTTGGTCACCGTGATGTCGGTCAGCTGCACGCCGTCGGGCAGGGTGGTGACGAAGTTTTCCACCAGGTGCACGATGGTCGGTCGGCTGGACTGGAGCTTCTCGATCACCTGCATGCGCGCGGTCAGCTCGGCCTTGCGTTGCTTGAGCTCGTTGATCGTCTGGATCTGGCGGTCGAGCTTCTTGATCACGTCCTCGAGGTAGGCGTTGCGGGCCTGCTGGTTCTCGATCTGCGACTGCATGACGGTGTGGATGCCGAAGGCGACGCCGACGGCGACCAGGGCGGCCAGCACGAGGTGGACGACAAAGTCGCGTTGCCGCTTCTGGCGCCGTTCCTCGCGCCAGGGGAGTAGGTTGATCCGTCTCATCAGTCGAAGCTCCTTAACGCAAGCCCGCAGGCGATCAGCATTGCGGTGCCGTGCCGTGCCATTTGCTCGGCGGACACGCCAGGTCCTTTGGCGAGTGCGGCGAACGGATTCGCCAGCCGGGTCGGTACCCCGGTCTCGTTGTTGATGCGCTCGACGGCGCCGGCGGTGTTGGCCGCGCCGCCACCGAGCAGGATCAGGTTGACGGTGCTGCCGCTCGATTCGGAGTAGTAGTACTGGATGAACCGCTCGACGTTCATTGCCAGCGAATCGAGGTAGGGCTGGAGCACCTTGCGCGGGTAGTCCTCGGGCAGGCTGTCGTCGCGCTTGCGCTCCTCGGCCTCCTCGAGGCTCAACCCGTACTGGGCGGCAATCTCGCTGGTGAGTTGCTGGCCGCCGCCCTCGTGCTCGCGGGTGTAGACGATGTCGTCGCCGACGAAGATGCTCAGCGTCGTGGTGGTATCACCGAGATCGAACACCGCGACCGGCTGGGAACGTTCCTCGGGGGTAAGTGTCGTACCCAGAATCTCGGTAAACGCGTTCTGCAGGGCGAAGGATTCGATGTCGACCACGTCCACGATTATCCCGGCCGCTTCGGCCACCGCCACCCGGCTATCGACGTTATCCGTTCGCGTGGCGGCCATCAGGACGTCGACGCCCTCGGTCTCGCCGGCGCGACGCTTCTTTTGCTTGCCGAGGATGTCGGTCTGGACCGGCTCGAAGTCGAAGTTGACCTCGTCGATCGGGAAGGGGATGTACTGGTCGGCCTCGAGTCGGACCTGCTCCTCGAGCTCGAACTCGTCACCGGGGTTGTCGATATGCAACACCCGGCTGACGGCCGAGGAGGTCGGTACCGCCATACACACGTGCCGGCCCTTGACGCGGGCGCGTCGCACCGCCCGTGTCAGCGCGTCCGCGACGGCCTCCGTGTCGGTGATCGACTTGCCCTGAACGGCCCCCTGCGGGAGGGGTTCGATGGCGAATGCCGTGGTGCGATAACCACCGCGGCGTTTTTCCAGTTGAATTAGCTTGACGGCGGTCGAGCTGATGTCGACCCCGAGGCGAGCGGGTTTAGCGCTGAATAGTGGCACGGTCATTCCCTTCCTTTTGAGCGTGCGTTAAGGTTTCGCACACACGCACCTTGTCTCCCAGAGATGCATCCTATGGCATAACCGTCGCGCTTGTCGACAACGGCGCCGGGGCGTGCTCGCAACAACGGTCACTGGGCCTTTTTTCTCTCTATTCGAATGAAGCTTATCAAGATTATTTTCTATCTGGTTGGTTTGGGCCTGATTTTGGCAGTTGCCGGCGTCGGTGCGCTGTATCACATTTACAACACCCAGTTGCCGAGTGTCGATGAACTGGGCGAGGTGCGCTACCAGATGCCGATGCGCATCCACGACCGGGAAGGCGGCCTGATGGCGGAGTTCGGCGACCAGCGCCGCTTCCCGGTCTCCTTCGACGAGATACCGCCGGTGGTGGTGGATGCCTTCGTTGCCGCGGAGGACGATCGCTTCTTCGAACACGTCGGGGTGGATTTCCTCGGCCTCGCCCGCGCGGCGATCGAACTGGTACGTACCGGCGAGAAGTCGCAGGGTGGCTCGACCATCACCATGCAGGTCGCGCGCAACTTCTATCTGGGGCGCGAGAAGACCTACACGCGCAAGCTCTACGAGATCCTGCTGGCGATCAAGATCGATCGGGCCTTCAGCAAGGAAGACATCCTCGCCCTTTATCTCAACAAGATCTTCATGGGGCATCGTGCCTACGGGGTCAAGGCGGCGGCCCAGGTCTATTTCGACAAGGACCTGCCCGAGTTGACGGTGGCCGAGGCCGCCATGCTCGCCGCGCTGCCCAAGGCGCCGTCGACCACCAATCCCGTCAGTGACCCCGAGCGGGCGCTGGCCCGCCGCGCCTACGTGCTCGGGCGCATGCTCAAGCTGGGCCAGATCGACCAGGCCACCTTCGACCGCTCGATCGACGAACCCCTGCCGGGACGCCTGTACACCTCGGCCGAGGTGGTCACCCGCGCGCCCTACGCGGCAGAAATGGCCCGTCGGGATCTAGTCGAGGAGTACGGTCAGGAGGCCTACGAAATGGGGATCGCGGTGCAGACGAGCATCGATCCCGAGGCCCAGGCATCGGCAACCCGCGCCCTGCGGCGTGCGTTGATCGATTACGACCGCCGTCACGGCTACCGCGGTCCCGAGGCCGACTGGAGCGAGTGGCTCGATGATCGCGAGGCGCTCGACGAGCAGCTGGCCGAGACCGATCGGGTCGGCGGGCTGCTCCCGGCCGTGGTGCTGGCGGTCGATGCGAACGAGGCGCGTGTGCTGGTGCGTGATGCCGGCGAGATCAACCTGGGGCTCGAGGCGATGGATTGGGCCTGCGAGTACCGGGACGTCGATCGCTGCGGGCCGGAGCCCAAGGCGGTCGATGACGTCCTCGAGCGGGGCGCCCTGATCCGCGTCGAGCCGACCGAGTCCGAGGAGGGCACCGCCTACCGGCTCGCGCAGATCCCGGAGGTGACCGGGGCATTCGCGGCTCTCGACCCGTCGAGCGGCGCCATTCGGGCCATGGTCGGCGGGTTCGATTTCTTCCACGACAGCGAATTCAACAACGTCACGCGCGCCGAGCGCCAGCCGGGCTCGGGCTTCAAACCCTACCTCTATTCCGCGGCCCTCGACCAAGGGTTCACCTGGGCAAGCATGATCAACGATTCGCCGGTGGTCGTGGAAGACGGGGTGCGCGAGGGGATCGACTGGCGCCCGAGCAATTACGGTCGCAGCTTCGGTGGCATGCGGCGCATGCGCGAGGCACTGACGCGTTCGGTGAACCTGGTGTCCATCCGTCTGGCCCAGGCCGTCGGCACGCCGGCGGTGCTCGATTACGCCGGGCGGTTCGGCCTGCCGGTGGACGAGTGGAAGCCGACCCTGTCGATGGCCCTGGGCAGTTACACCCTGACACCGCTGGACCAGGTGGCCGGCTTCGCGGTGTTCGCCAATGGCGGCTATCGCGTGAGCCCGTTCCTCGTCACCGAGGTGGATAACCCGGACGACGGCGTCATCTACTCGCACCCGGCGGTCAGCCTGTGTGACAACTGCCCGGCCGACACGGCCGACCCGAGCCTTGCACCGCGGGTGATCACCGCGCAGAACGCGTTTCTGATGCGTTCCGGACTCAGAAGCGTGGTGCGCGAGGGTACGGCGGTGCGTGCCTGGCGTGCGCTGCAACGCGAGGACATCGGTGGCAAGACCGGCACGACCAACGACCAGCGCGATGCCTGGTTCTCCGGCTTCGGGCCCGGTTGGGTGGCCGTCGCCTGGGTCGGGTTTGCCGACAACAGCGAGCTGGGGCGGCGCGAGACCGGTGGCAAGGCGGCATTGCCGATGTGGATCGATTTCATGGGCGACGTGCTGCCCCCGGCGGCAGAGCCCGAGGAGCCGCCAGAGGGTATCGTCACGGCATGGATCGATCCCGACACGGGCAAGCGGGTTCCCGAGGGGCACCCCGGTGCGATCCGCGAGTATTTCGATGCCACCAATCCACAGGCGAGTCTGCCCGAGGAGGACGCGGCGGCCGCGTCCGGCACCTCGCGCGAGGTGATCGAGAACCTGTTCTGATCGTCGGGCCGTCGACCGGTCATGCCGATCAGCCACCCGGGCGGCGCGGCGCGTCGCCCCGCCATCGAGGGGAGCGAGAGCACATGGGGCCCGCATCACTGGAACTGCTGCGCCGTGCCGCGCGCCATGCGGCCGACGCGCCGGGGCAGTCGCGCGGCGAGTCATTGCGAGCCGCCGCCGAGGAGCTGGGCGAATCACTGGACCCGCGTTTTCGTGCCGCCGACCTGGACCGCCTCGAGCTCGAGCTGAGCCAGTACCAGGCGACGTTCCGCCCCGAGCAGCAGGACCAGCTCGCCGCGCTGCGGCAGGCGGCACTCGAGGCCATGACCTTCTTCGCGGCGTTTCGCCCGCGCCTGGTGGGCGAGGTGCTCACCGGCACGGCCGACGCCTATTCACCCATCGTGCTGCAACTGTTCGCCGCCACGCCCGAGCAGGTCATCGAGTGCTTGCTGGGTCACGACATTCCGTTCGAGGAATCCGAGACGAGCTACCAGTACCGGGACGGGCGCAGCGAGCGAGTGTCGGTGTTTGCCTTCGGCGCGGGCGACGATCACTTCGTGCTCGAGGTCTTCCCGGAGGCGGGGTTGCGCGAGGCGCCGCTCGCCCCGGGTGGCGGCAAGCTGCGCCGCGCCTCGCGCCAGCAACTCGAGGCATTGATGCAGGAAGGGCCGATGGCGGCGCACTGAGCTCGGCCGGCAGGGGCCGGCTGACTGGATGCTTCAACGCAAAAGCCCCGGCGATGCCGGGGGCTTTTCTCGATCACTCGCGGATGGTCGCGTCGTCAGCCGCGGGCGCTGAGGCGATGTACCGCGTCGACCAGCACCTTGACCTTGTCGGGATTCACGTGCTGATGAATGCCGTGGCCGAGGTTGAAGACGTGACCGGGGTGGGGGCCGAATTCCTCGAGGATGCGGGCCACCTCGCGCTCGATCACCTCGTCCGGGGCGTAGAGCACGCTCGGGTCGAGGTTGCCCTGCAGGGCAACGCGGTCGCCGACGCGGTTGCGGATCGCGTCCAGCGTCACCGTCCAGTCCAGGCCGATGCCGTCGGCGCCGGTGTCCGCGATCCAGTGCGCCCACTGGCCGCCGCCCTTGGTGAACAGGGTGACCGGGACGTAGCTGCCGTCCGGACGTTCGCGCTGCAGGCCGTCGACGATGCGCTGCATGTATTGCAGCGAGAAATCGCGGTAGTCGTGTGGTGCGAGCACGCCCCCCCCAGGTGTCGAACACCATCAGCGACTGCGCGCCGGCCTCGATCTGGGCGTTGAGGTAGTCGGTCACGGCGTCGGCGAGTCGGCCAAGCAGGTCATGGGCCGCCTTCGGATCGCTATAGACCAGTCCCTTGACCTTGGCGAAGTCCTTGGTGCCACCACCCTCGACCATGTAGGTCGCCAGTGTCCACGGGCTGCCGGTAAAACCGATCAGCGGGACGCGGCCGTTGAGCGCCTTGCGGATCGTGGAGACGGCGTTCATGACGTAGCCCAGATCCGATCCCATGTCCGGCTTGGGCAGGCGGGCGATGTCCGCCGCGCTGCGCACCGGGCGCTCAAACACGGGGCCTTCGCCGGCGACGAACTTCAATCCCAGGCCCATGGCATCCGGGATGGTCAGGATGTCCGAGAACAGGATGGCCGCGTCGAGGTCGTATCGCTCCAGCGGCTGGAGGGTGACCTCGCAGGCCAGATCGGCCGAGCGGCACAGGTCCATGAAGCTGCCGGCACGTTCACGCGTGGCGCGGTATTCCGGCAGGTAGCGACCCGCCTGGCGCATGATCCAAATCGGGGTGCGATCGACGGGTTGGCGCGCCAGTGCGCGTAACAGGCGATCGTTCTGCAGCGGAGCGGTCATGAAGCTTATACGTCCAGGTAGTCGAGGATGCCGAAGGCCGCGTTGCGTCCCTCGAAGACGGCGGTGACCACGAGATCCGCGCCGCGCACCATGTCGCCGCCAGCAAAGATCTTGGGGTTGCTGGTCTGGAATTCCGGCTTGTTCTGGTCCTTGTGAACCATCACGCGGCCGCTGGGGTCGAGCTCGATCTTCTGGTTCTCGAACCAGTCGGCCGGGGAGGGACGGAAGCCGAAGGCGATCAACACCGCGTCGGCCTCGACCACCTGCTCGGAGCCCTCGATGGCCACCGGACGACGGCGACCGCGCTCGTCCGGCTCGCCCAGGCGGGTCTCGACGAACTTCACGCCGGTGACCTGGCCGCCCTCGCCGAGAATCTCGACCGGCTGGAGGTTGAACATGAAGTGCGCCCCTTCCTCGCGGGCGTTCTTCACCTCGCGGCGCGAGCCGGGCATGTTGTCTTCGTCGCGGCGATAGACCGTGGTCACCTTGGCCGCGCCCTGGCGCAGCGAGGTGCGGGTGCAGTCCATGGCCGTGTCGCCACCGCCGAGGACCACCACACGCTTGTCCTTGACGCTGATGTAGGGGTAGTCGCCGCCGAAGTCGAGCAGGTGGTTGGTGTTGCCGATCAGGAACGGCAGCGAGGCGTGCACGCCCTCGAGGTCCTCGCCGGGGAAGCCGCCTTGCATGGCGTTGTAGGCGCCCATGCCCATGAACACCGCGTCGAACTCCTCGAGGATGTCGTCGATGGTGATGTCCTTGCCGACCTCGGTGTTGAGGCGGAATTCGATCCCCATGCCCTCGAAGATCTCGCGACGCGTCTGCATCACGTGTTTCTCGAGCTTGAACGACGGGATGCCGAAGGTGATCAGGCCACCGATCTGCGGGTGGCGATCGAAGACCACCGCCTTGACGCCGTGGCGCGCCAGGATGTCGGCGCAGCCCAGGCCGGCCGGCCCGGCGCCAATCACGGCGACGCGCTTGTCGGTGGGCACCACGTCGGACATGTCCGGGCGCCAGCCCATCTTGAAGGCTTCGTCGGCGATGTACTTCTCGACCGAGCCGATGGTGACCGCGCCGAAGCCGTCGTTCAGGGTGCAGGCGCCCTCGCAGAGGCGGTCCTGCGGGCAGACGCGGCCGCAGACCTCGGGCAGGGAGTTGGTCTTGTGCGCCATCTCCGCGGCCTCGAGCAGGTTGCCCTCGGCGATCAGCTTGAGCCAGTTGGGGATGTAGTTGTGGACCGGGCATTTCCACTCGCAGTACGGATTGCCGCACTCCAGGCAGCGATCGGACTGCTCAGCCGCGTGCTCCGGCGTGAATTGGCCGTAGATCTCGTTGAACTGTTGGACGCGCTCCTCGGCGGGAGTGGTCTCCGGGTCGCGTCGCGGCACGTTCAGGAACTGGAAAGTCTCGCCCATGGCTCGTTCTCGAATTGATGGTTCGGATCAACGCGGTGCCCGGGAGGGGTCCGGCTGGGCGGACCGCGGCCCGGGGCGATCCCCGTGGCTCAGGCCGAGAGGCGGGAGCGGACAGCCTGGCTGACGGCGGCCATGTCGGCACGGCCGGCCAGGCGTTCGCGGGCCGTTTTCATCACGGCCCCCATCTGGCTCAGGTCGGTGGCCTGCTCGGCGGCGATGATCTCGGCCACCGCGGCCTCGATTTCCTCGGGGGACAGCGGCTGAGGTAGGTAGGTTTCGATGATCGCCAGTTCCGCTTCCTCGACGGCCTTGAGGTCGTCGCGGCCGGCGGACTCGTACTGGGCGATCGACTCGCGGCGCTGCTTGGCCTGCTTGGTCAGGATCGCCATGGCCTCGTCTTCCGAGACCTCCCGGCGTTCATCGATCTCCCGCTGCTTGATCGCGGCGATCAGCATGCGGATCGTGGCCAGACGCGACTTCTCGCCGCTCTTCATGGCCGTTTTCATGTCGGCGGTCAGTCGCGCCTTGATCGTGCTCATGCGGAAGTCGCCGTCACAAGCTCGATCAGTACAGACGAACGCGACGCGCTTGTTCCTTCGCGAGGCGCTTCTGGTTGCGCTTCACGGCAGCCGCAGCCTTGCGCTTGCGGGCGGCCGTCGGCTTTTCGTAGTACTCGCGCTCGCGCATCTCGCTGATGATGCCGGCTTTCTCGCAGGAGCGCTTGAAACGACGAACTGCTACCTCGAAAGGCTCATTTTCCCGAACACGTACAGAAGGCATGAATGCGTTCCACCTCGTTGATTTGAAACTGAAATGTTTGGCTTCGGACCCACGCGGCCCAAAATAAAAGGTGTTGTAGTATAAAGCGTTGCCCGAGGTGTGCAAGAGGCAAATGCCGCGGCGCTCGCCCGTCCGGATTGGCCTGTAGCCACGACGATCACCCGCTTACCTACAATTAAAGGAGTCCCGCGCGTGCGCGTACTGGCAATCGAGAGTTCCTGTGACGAGACCGCCGTCGCCATCTTCGATGGTGGCCGAGATCGGTTGCTGGCCCATCGCGTCCATTCCCAGACCGACGTGCATGCCGACTACGGCGGGGTGGTGCCGGAACTGGCCGCCCGCGATCACATGCGCCGGCTGCCGGGGTTGACCCGCACGACGCTCGCCGACGCCGGTCTCGACCTCGATGCCATCGATGCGGTGGCGTACACCGCCGGCCCGGGCCTAGCGGGCGCCTTGATGACGGGGGCGGCGTTCGCCAAGGGTCTGGCCGCCAGCCGTGGATTGCCGGCGCTGGGTGTGAATCACCTCGAGGGACACATTCTGGCGCCGCTCTTGGGCGAGGATCCGCCGTCGTTCCCGTTCCTGGCGCTGCTGGTGTCCGGCGGGCACAGCCAGTTGATCGAGGTGCGCGAGGTCGGCGACTACCGGCTCTTGGGCGAGAGCATCGATGACGCGATCGGCGAAGCCTTCGACAAGTCGGCCAAGCTGATGGGGCTTGGCTACCCCGGCGGCGCGGCCCTGTCGCGACTGGCCGAGCAGGGCGATCCAGGCGCGGTGGCCTTTACCCGGCCGATGGTCAACCGGCCCGGTCTGGACCTGAGTTTCAGCGGGCTGAAGACCGCGGTGGCCAATGCCATCGCCGCCGGGTGTGCCTTTGAAGACGTCGCCGCCTCCTTCGAGCGCACGGTGATCGACACGCTCGAGATCAAGCTCAAGCGGGCGCTCGAGCAGACCGGATTGAATCGTCTGGTAGTCGCCGGCGGGGTGGCGGCCAATCGACCGCTGCGGCGTCGGCTGGCCGGCATGATGGACGAACGGGGCGGGGTGGTGCATTTCCCGGCCATCGAGCTCTGTACCGACAACGCCGCAATGATCGCGCTGGCCGGTTACCGGCGGCTGGTGGCCGGCGAGCGGGACCCGGCGCCGGGCTTCCGTGTCCGGGCGCGATGGCCCCTGGCAGAGCTCAGGGTGCCGGGGTGTCCTGCCGCTGCGGCCGTGTCCTGACTTATTCGGGCTTTTCGCCGATGCGCGGTTCCTCGCCGCGGACCAGTCGGCGGATGTTGCCGTGGTGGCGCAGGATCAGCAGCAGCGCCATCAGCGAGATGGCCAACGCAATGAAGGGCGGCGCGAGAAAGGTGGCCAGCGTCGCGGCCACCACCGCGGCGAACAACGCGGACAGCGAGGAGTAGCGCGTGGCCCAGGCCGTGCTCAGCCAGCCCACGATGGCGACCAGGCCGATGACCGGCGCCATCGCAAGGATCGCCCCGGCGGCCGTCGCGACCCCCTTGCCGCCCTTGAAGCCGAAGAACACCGGGAACAGGTGGCCAAGGAAGGCGAACAGACCGGCCGTGCCCATTGCGGCCTGCTGCGAGGCGCCGTCGACGGCGAGGCCCGCGACGAGTACCGGGGCCAGGCCCTTGAGGAGATCGCCCACTAACGTGACAATGGCCGCCTTTTTCCCGCCCAGGCGCAGGACGTTGGTGGCGCCGGGGTTGCGACCGCCCGCAGCGCGGGTCCGGCAGTCCCAGCAGGCGCGCCGTGATCACTCCGGTGGACAACGAGCCCACCAGGTAGGCGGCGACGGCGATGATGAGTAGAAGGGGCCAGTCGAGGGCAGTCAATTGCTGAATCCGGGGTTTGAGTGGGGTCGCCATTATCACGGTCGACACGCCTGCCCGCAAACCGCGGTGCCGGGCCGGGCGATCGGTCGTCTGCCGGCGGGGCGACGGGGCGGGAGGCGATGAGCGACGCCCCGGCACCGCGGGCGGCGCGCGTCGGGCTGGTCGCCGGCTGGTCATTCCCGGCGGGCGTGTTCGATCCGCTCGTTCGACAGTTGGCCGTCACGGAGGTCGTTTCGTTCGACTGGTCGTCGTTTGCCTCGGGCTGGCTCGAGCCGGGTCACGGCGAGGGGGCGGCGTTTGCCGCCGAGCCAGCGGTCTGGGTGGGTTGGTCGCTTGGTGGGTCGCTCCTACTGGAGGCCGTGCGTCGTGGCAGTCTCAGGCCAACGCGGCTGGTGCTCGTGCAGGCCACGCCCTGTTTCCTCGCCGGCGAGGGCTGGCCGGGCGTGAGCCGGGGCGAGTGGCAGTCCTTGCGGCGGGCGGCCCGACCGGGCCCCCGTCGAG